>JACZJL010000052.1 GCA_014860585.1 Bacteroidales bacterium
CTGGAAAGTAATTTCGGTCGGCGCTGGTGGGCAGGAAGTGGAGGCTTTTGATTCGAAAAATCCGTTGAAAGTCAGGAACCTGACTACGCTACCGTGTTCAATTGATGAAAATATGGTGCTGACTGCTGAAAGTTCACCATACCTGGTCAATTGTAATGTGACGGTTGAACCTGCGGCAACACTTACTATTGAAGAAGGAGTTATCCTGCTTTTCGAGGCAGCCACCCATTTGAAGGTTGAAGGGGGATTTCAGGTTAACGGTTCAAAGCAAAACCCGGTTTATATTGAACCAGTTGCCAATAATGGCACTTTTGACAGCATTGTTTTTATGCAACCCCAACACGACATTCTAATCAATCATTTAATGATGACTGATGGAGTAATCCATGCCCAAAATGCAAATGTGACATTAAACCATTGTGAATTGATCCTTCGGAATAAGGCGCTGGTTTATCAAAATGTGGCGTATGGTCATTATTATGGTAATGGAATTTTTACAAACAGCAGGCTGATCGGAAATCATACCGGACAGGGGCTGGAATATGGGTGGTGTGAATCAGTTATCATTGAAAACAGCCATTTTACAGATATTGATGACCCGATGGAGTTCATATCAGTTTACAGCGGCTATGTGAAGAACAATATAGCCATTAACTCAAACGACGATGGCATTGACTTCAATAATTGTAAAAATATGGCCATTGAGGGAAACCAATTGTACAACTGTTCGGACAATGGGGTGACCATTGGGAATGAGTTTAACGGGCCATGTGAAAATATTCTAATCAAAAACAACCTGATCGTGAACTGTTCCATCGGCATCACTGTGAAGGACGGAAGCACTGCGGTCAGCTCAAGAAACACACTGTTTGGTAATCAAACGGGCATCAAACTTTGGGAGAAAAACCCGGGGCTTGGAGGGGGACTTCTTGCTGTTGAGAATACCATCATTTCATCTACCGCAGGAATAGTGCTGGATATTGATGATATCTCCATCTGTAATCTTGTTTATACCTTATGTGATAGCGAACTTCTGGAAGGCGCCGGAAACCTCTTAGATGATCCAAAATTTCAATCAGCGACTTCATTTAACTTTCAACTTCAACCCGATTCACCCTGTATTGATGCAGGAAACCCCGGCAGCCAGGCTGACTCCGATGGAACTGTAGCCGATATGGGGGCTTTTTTCTTTAACCAGGGAAGCTTTAACATTGTTTTCAACGAGATCAACTACAAGTCTTCGTCGGAATTTGATACCGGAGACTGGATTGAGTTGTACAATCCGGATTCCATACCTGCCAACATTTCGGGATGGGAATTCAAGGATGAAGATGACAATCATGTTTTCAACATCCCTTATGGAACTGTGATCCAGCCGGGAGGTTATCTGGTACTTTGCAACAATTCGCAATTGTTTGAACAAAAGCACCCAGACCTTGACTGTTTTATTGGAGATTTTGAATTTGGACTCAGCACCAATGGGGAGCTACTCAGGCTTTTCAATAATACCGGAGAACTGATTGATCAGGTGAACTATGGCGCCGAATTGCCATGGCCCGAAGAGCCCAATGGACAGGGGCCAACCCTCGAACTGAAAAACCCGTTCCTGGATAATTCGCTGCCTGAAAGCTGGTGTGCCTCATCCAGCTATGGTACACCGGGTGAGGTGAACAGTTGCACTGTTTACACTGTCGTTAATAATGACCTTTTCCCAATCACAACAGCGGTCTTTCCTAATCCGGCAACTGGAAGAACTAATGTTAAAGTCAATCACCTTAAAGAAGGAGAATTAACCATCCAGGTTTTCAATTCAAAAGCCGAACAAATATTGAATACAAGAACAATGTTGCACGGAACCGGTGAATCCATGATTGAGATCAAATTACCTTCTGAAGCAGGTATTTATTTGGTTCGTTATGCTTTTATCGGTGCAGCAGACAATTACACCGGGTCAGTTAAACTGCTCGTTTACTGATCGATCAGGTAAAATTGACTCAACTTCTTCCGAACAATCAAAACTTGATTTTGATCCCTGTTTTGGATTTCTTTTCCAGGATATCTGCAACATTTCCCCTGTATTTTACCGTATGCCCATCATGAAGCAAGGTTGCGTTCTTTACGGAAACACTTTTTGCAGAGCGTGGAAGGTTGATTTCATAAGTATAATTGATGAAGGATGGTAAGATTTCCTGACCTTCTTCCTCAAGTAGCATTTCTAATAAAGGTGTCATGTTCATTTTCCTGAATGATTTTGCTTTCACTTTGTAAACAGCAGGTTTGAAAAGCGTCTTTTGAAGCCCTGCAGCAGCATACAAAGCCCGGTTTAGTTGGCGCTGGTTATCGAAATCAAATGACAGTCGGACGCTTTCGTTCTTCTTATCTCTCATAACTTTTACGTTATGGATTCCGTCGCTGACTGAAAGTAATCCTGCATACCCTTCAGCCACATCTTCAACATCATCAAGCACATCCACTTCACCACCAAATTTAATGAGTCCCAAGAGTAAATTCCCCTCGGATATAGATACCGACAAGCTGATACTTCCCGATCTGTCTTCGTTTACGTCAATTCGTTCCGTAATTTCGATGCAACCCTGCATGAAAAACAAAGGTAAAGCGAGCAGAAAAATGTGAATTCTCTTTAACCGTAGGTTCAATAGAATTGTTTTTGATTTGAAGCCTTATAACGATCAGGCGGGTAAAACATTACAAAAAGGCTGAATTGTGGTTAGTCAGGCATTTTTTAAGAGGGAGGCAATCTTTACTATCTCTTCAAAACTCTCCAGGTTGTGTTTGTTGGTGGCGTAGTACAATTGCCTGGCAAACTCAATCTGATGATGGGTTTGGGGAAATCTGAGATACTCTGGCCTGAGGTCGTCATTGCTGATCCTGATCCGGTCCAGGGCGTCGGCATCCTTTAGCAGAGCTACCGTCTTGTAATCTGGATGGTCTTTACTGATCTCATTATGCACGGAATGATTTGTAACAGCCAGTTTTATCGTCTCCAGCCCATCCCGTGTAACGCCAATGGTGAGGAACAAATCGCTGAACAGGGGTAGTTTACGTTGTGCCGACCAGGCCCCATGCGCCTGGCAGAATCCATCATGTTTTCGTGCCATGTCGTGAATAAAGGCAGCACAAAACGCCTCCCTGATCTCATGATTCAGGCTGGCCAGTTTTCCAAGTTCCAGTACATGAAGCATCACCCTGTAAGTATGATTGATCCCGTGCAACAGGCTGGGGTGGTCGAAGTGATCGGCCCGGACACAAAATTTATTATAGTGGTGATCAAGCATCAGAAAGACTATTATTATCTCATCATTTTTGTGTGCATCCCTATAATGACAATGACTGCAACCGCGATTGACATGTTGAGCGGGTCATACACCTTGAAAAAGAAAATCAGCACTGCAAGCATAATGGCCTGAGCGGATGCATAGAAATAAAACCCCATTTTTTTCATCAACCATAGCAAAATCAATCCAAAAAGGGAAATACTGAAGATAATCGCGCCGGAAAGTGTGATGGCAAGTGCTGTATAATCAGGGAGTAAAACCTGTTTAAAATATTGCTGTAAAACGTCCAGCACAATTTCCTTCGAAAATAACCCGACCACCATGACAATCAGCAGCAATACATTGTATGCAAAAGAGAAGATCAATAAAATTGACAGGCCCAGGGATCGTCGTTTATTCAGTTTCTCAACCGGCTTCATTTCAAGGTGATCTTGCTGTTCCATAGTAGTTTATTATAACTAACTCATTAATTTCAGAAATCTTGAATAGAACAAAATGAAGATGGCAGTTATTGACGCTTCCAGCAATGGAAAAGGAAACCCTTTTATGTAAACGACAGGTAGCAGCACCAGCATGATCTGTGAAGCAGTATAAAAATGGAATCCTATTTTCCGGAGTTGCCACATCAGGCTTGCACCCACCAATGATAAAAAATAGAGGATAAAGCCGGTGAGAAAAAAATTCCTTCCTGCTGATGCAAAAAGCTCCATTCCAGGCACTATGCTGCCAAATTCTTTCATCAACGGGAGTGCCTCTTCATAAGAAAAGTAAATCATCAGGAAAGAAATGTTACTCATTCCGCTTCCTATGAAAGTAAGGATACAGAGTGCAGTGAGCCAGTTAGGGCGTGTCTGCTTACCGCTGGGTTGTCCGTTTTCACCTTTAAGTTCATTCATTGCCTTTCCATCCCTCTTTTGTAAGTTTCAAGGTAGAGTCTGCGCCGTTCTACGAGGTCTTTTACTTCGATGGCCATGAATTCGTTGACTTCCTGTGCCATGGGGTAAATATATTTCATTGACTGGTCGAGATAGCTGGCCATTTTTTCTTCAATAATCACATCCAGATGCAGATCGGTAAGGTTGCTGATGCGATCAGCTACTTTAAGGATTTTGGCTTCCTTTGAGCCATCATTTAGAATTTTAATCAGGTAATCTTCTTTAGCTTCACCCGGCATTCTGGTCACTTCTTCCACGAGTTTAACAACACGTTTTCCATCTGTCAGCTCCATGATTTCCAATTTGTTGGTTTCCGGAATATCCTCAAACAGGTCATGTATAAGAGATGCTTTAAGCAGCACATGATCGGTGTAATGGTAATCTATCAGAATAGTGAAGGTGGCCATCATGTGCCTGAACTGGTTCCCCCCAACCTTTCGGGCTTTTCCTATCAGCGCTGTGGCCTTCTGAATGTAGGGCGCAACGATCAGTTGTATGAGTTCCTCTTTTTCTCTGTCTTCCATTTGTGTATATGAATTAAGAATACTGACAACATTTGATCAATACGGAAACTGGCATCATGGTTTTACTCCAACGAACCAATAACTTTCTCAACCTCTTCAAGTATCTCGCATGATTTAACCAGCTTTTTCATGGCATTATGATCGTCATAAAGCGGACGGTCAACATCGAGAAACTCCACATGCCGGCGCACAACCTCTTTTGCCTTGGTTGTCCCCTTGCCAAAGTTATACTCCCTGAAATCGAGTGCCTGAGCGGCAGCCATGATTTCAATCCCAAGTATTCCATAAGCATTGTCGAGTATCTGGAAATTCTTAATGGCTGTGTTCATCCCCATGGACACGAAATCTTCCTGATCGGCGGCAGCCGGAATAGATTGGATAGAAGCAGGGGCACTCAGGATGCGTTGTTCAACAATTTGCATATCTGCGGTGTACTGACTGAGCATAAGACCGGAAAACATACCTGCTCCTTTGGTGAGGAAAGCGGGTAATCCCACACTCAGGGCCGGATTATTCAACCGGTTCATCCGCCGTTCTGACATCACACTAACCATCGTTATGGCTATCCCGGCCATATCCATTGGGAGCGAAACGGGTGAACCCTGGAAGTTGGCGCCCGTGAGCTGGAGGTTTTCCTCTGCGAAAAAGATCGGGTTATCGCCAACGCCGTTCAATTCGATCTCAACCTGAGAGCGGGCATAAGCCAATGCATCATGCGCTGCCCCGATCACCTGGGGGGTTGAGCGCATTGAATACGCATCCTGTACCTTACATTTCACCCTTTTTTCGGCCAGGTCGCCACCAGCAACCATTTTCCTGATGGCTTCTGCACTGCGAACCGCACCTTTGAAACCACGTACTTCGTGGAGTTTTGCTTCATAAGGTCTCATATTGGCTTTGAGTGCTTCCAGTGACATGGCAGCAGCTATTTCAGCTTGCTTGAGCCAACGGTTGGCGTCATAAAGAAAAATCGCACTCATGGCAGTCAACACATTTGAACCGTTGATTGTGCCCAGGCCATCACGTGCTTTTAGCCCGGGAACCGGAATTCCGGCTTTATCCATAGCCTCTTTTCCACTGTACAATTCCCCTTTAAAATAGGCACGCCCCTCACCCATCATCAGCAGTGCAATTTGCGACATGGGGGCAAGGTCTCCGCAGGCGCCAACCGATCCTTTATCACAAACCCAGGGGGTTACTCCCTTGTTAAGCATCTCAACCAAAGTCTGGGTGATTTCCGGACGTATTCCGGAGTTGCCATGTGCATGGACATTGATACGCCCAAGCATGGCTCCGCGCACATACTCTTCGTGCAATGGCTCTCCAATGCCGGCGGCATGGTTGTAAATGAGGTACTTTTGGAAATCCTTTACCTGGTCGTCGGTGAGTACAACCTCCGAAAATTCGCCAATGCCGGTATTTACGCCATACATAATTTCGCCAGCAATGATTTTCTTTTCCAGCATCGCCCGGCACTTTTTTATCCGTTCGATGGCATCAGGGTGCAATTCAACCCTTTCATGATGTCGTGCAACGTTCACCACATCTTCAATTTTCAGGTTTGATCCTGTAATAATAAGTGTCATTTCGGTAAATATTTTTTGATTTTTGTTAGAAATTCATCAGGAATTTATGAACATCAAAGGAACAAAATTTCCGGCAATCCAAGTCAGGTATTTCTTCCGAAAATTCCCCAAACTTAGAGATTCTGATGATGAAAATATGCCAGATCACGCGTTAATCAGGCAAGGATAAAGCACTTAGGCAAACTCACGGTCAACCTTGCTGGGTTGAAATTTGGAATCATTTTAAAATGCAGGATAGCTATTTATCCGATGTTCGAAGAAATTGACTTATTATGTGTGTACAACTTCATGAAATGAATTAAATATCATTGATTTTATTGTTTGCATTGCTTTTTTCAGCCTGCGAAAAACGCGGTGAAAAGCTGTTGAAATACCTTGCCACGGGGGCTGTACCGGAATTCACTCTTGCATTCAGGGACCCGACAGGAAATATATGAACAAAAACTGTACAACCCCAAAGCAGTCAGAACAAATGGGAGTACTCATTTTTAGCTGAGCAGGGTGATTTCATGTATGTTTCGGGGAACTATAAAGACATCAACTCAGCCCTAAAAGTGATGATCATGTTAGATGGAAAGGTTTTTAACAGGTATCCACCAGGTACGACACCGTGAAATACATTGCCGTTTCGGGGACTATTCCTTATTAACCTGTAAAAATATTTATTGCTCCAACGTCGTTTTTCTCAGGTAATACGTTCCATTTAACCTCAAATTGTATTCAGCGAATGACCCCGTCAAAGTCCAAAATTGGTTTATCGATTTTTACTGCATTTTTTACTTTCCTGCTATTTGTTTCTTGTTCCGACGATAAAGATCAACCAGAAGCGGAAACCGGTAGTATTGAATTCACATTTACACATTACGTTGACAACGAGCCGCTGCAAATTGACACGATGAAATATGTCAATGCAGCAGGGAATCATTACCTGGTGAACGAAATTCAATATTTCATTTCAGATGTAAAATTGCATAATAGCAATGGCAATTATCTTTTAATTGATGACTGGAACACCATCCATTACGTGGACACCGACTTGCCTGAGACCCATACCTGGAAGGTTTACGATCCAATAGCGACGGGTGATTACCAGAAAATTTCCTTTATTTTTGGTATTTCAGAAGAAAAAAATCAAAGCCTGATGTTTGTGAATCCACCTGAGCGGGACATGTTCTGGCCTGAGATTTTGGGCGGGGGCTACCATTATCTTAAACTCAACGGTAAGTGGATGGCTGCCAACCGGCAAGTATTGCCATTTAATTTTCACCTCGGTATTGGCCAGATATACTCTGGTGGAGTCATTGTTCCCGATTCGATCACCGGTTTTATTCAAAACTATTTTGAGGTGGAACTGCCAAACTCAGCCTTCAACATTGCTAAAGGTGAGTCACTGCAATTGGAGATCAGAATGAATGTGGCCAACTGGTTTCAACACCCGCACATCTACAATCATGACGAATGGGGAGGTGACATTATGCAAAACCAGGCAGCCATGAAGATTGGGTGTGAGAATGGTAAACAGGATGTATTTTCGCTAATACTAAAATCTGATCTTGTTATTAATCATAAAACAGATTGAACCGAGGCTTAATTATGAACCATAAACAGAAAAATAGAAAGACTTTTTTCCATTGTTTTCAATTTCAGGATCAACAACTTGTGTCAGGAAGGTTAGCAATGATATTTTTGGCCCTCTTTTTTCTCTTCTCCTGCTCCGAAACGAACAATCCGGAGCCTTACTCTCCGACATCTTACCAAATTGAAATCCCTTATGGTTTTCCAACCAATCTGAATGTTCCTGAAGATAACCCCATGACAGTTGAGGGCATCGAACTTGGAAGAATGTTGTTCTATGATGGCCGTCTGAATGGCCGCACCCATCCAGATTCGCTGATGAGTTGCGCTACGTGCCATAGGCAGGAAAACAGTTTTGAAGTGGGTCTCCCCCGGCCTCATCCTTTCGGGATTACAGGACAAGCCACTCATCACGCCATGTTGCCACTGATTAATCTGGTGTGGAACATGGGAAATTATGGATGGAATGGGAGTGTCGGCTCCATTGAAGCTGATGTAACCGGCGTAATTTATGATCCTTCAGAATTTGACTCAACTCCTGAAAAGGTTGTAAACACAATAAAAAGTATTGACGGCTATCCGGAGCTTTTTCAAAAAGCCTTCGGAACCAACGAAGTAACAGCTGACGGTATCGCAAAAGCGATAGCTCAATTTGTCAGGACATTGATTTCGGCCAACTCGAAATTTGACCGGTACATGCGCGGTGAGTACCAGCTTAGTCCTGAAGAACTACGCGGCTTTGTGCTGTTCACAACCGAGGAGGGCGCTGACTGCTTTCATTGTCATGGCGGGTTTGGCAATCCATTGTTTACAACAAATCTTTTTTACAACAATGGCAAAGACACCGAATTTAATGATCCGTCCGACCGTTACAGCATCACGGGTAACCCTGCTGATAAAGGGGCTTATAAGGCTACAACCCTGCGAAACATCGAACTGACCGGCCCTTATATGCATGATGGCCGTTTTGCAACCCTCGATGAAGTGATTGAATTTTACTCCCACCACGTTCAAAATTCACCCTACATTGACCCGCTCATGCACCATGTAGCCAACGGCGGTATTCAACTTACCCCAAATGAAAAAACCGACCTGATGGCATTTATCAAAGCTCTGAAAGATGAAACGTTTTTGACCAACCCTGATTTTGGTAAACCCGATAATTTGCCGGGACTTTAACAATCAATTCCTCCTCTGCGCAGGCACAATAGTTTACGTACCTTTGCAGCCAAATTTTTGATAAAAAACAACCTCTCCAATGATTACAGTTTCTAACCTGGGTATCCAATTCGGAAAACGGGTATTGTTTCAGGATGTAAATATGAAGTTTACCTCCGGCAACTGCTACGGCATAATAGGCGCCAACGGTGCAGGAAAATCCACCTTCCTGAAAATGCTTACCGGCGAAATTGAAAATACCAGGGGAACTGTAACCTTTGGGCCAAATGAGCGATTGTCAGTACTCCGGCAGAACCACTCCGAATTTAATGATTTCACCGTGCTTAACACTGTACTGATGGGGCATTCAAAGCTTTGGAAAGTGATGAATGAAAAGGATGCTTTGTATGCCAAATTGGACTTTGACGAAAACGATGGCCACAAGGTCTCGGAACTGGAAGAGAAATTTGCCGAAATGGATGGATGGAATGCCGAGAGTGACGCAGCTAATTTACTCAGCGGATTGGGGATTAAAGAACTGCTTCATCACAAATTGTTGAAAGATTTGAGCGGCAAAGAAAAAGTGAAAGTGCTGCTGGCACAGGCACTTTTTGGTAAACCCGACAACCTGCTGCTCGATGAACCTACCAACGACCTTGACCTTGACACCGTTAACTGGCTCGAAAACTATCTGGCCGAGTTCGACAATACAGTGCTGGTTGTTTCCCACGACAGGCACTTTCTCGATTCAATCTGCACCCATATTGTGGATATCGACTTTAACCGCATTCAACAATTCCCCGGTAATTATACTTTTTGGTATGAATCGAGTCAATTGGCACTCAGGCAACAACTGGCACAAAACAAAAAGGCAGAAGACCGTAAAAAAGAATTGCTCGAGTTCATCGCCCGTTTCAGTGCCAACGCTTCAAAATCAAAACAAACGACCAGCCGTAAAAAGATGATCGAGAAGCTGAACATCGAAGAAATCAGACCCTCAACCCGCAAGTATCCCGGTATCATTTTTACCCCTGAGCGCGAACCGGGAAATAATATTCTCGAAGTAAAAGGGCTTACTAAAAGTTTGAATGGCACTTTGCTATTTAAAAACCTGAGTTTTACGCTGCAGAAAGATGATAAAATTGT
This sequence comes from Bacteroidales bacterium, assembly GCA_014860585.1. Classification (NCBI taxonomy): domain Bacteria; kingdom Pseudomonadati; phylum Bacteroidota; class Bacteroidia; order Bacteroidales; species Bacteroidales bacterium. Next base: position 10,221 of record JACZJL010000052.1, read on the forward strand.
GTTCCTCTCAAAGGATACCCGCGCCATGACTATCCTGTTTGAAATCCTCAAAGGCCATGTTCAACCCGACAGTGGAACTTTTGAGTGGGGACAAACAATATTGAAAGCTTATCTCCCGCTGGAATACGAACACCTTTTCCAGACAGACATGAGCCTGGCTGACTGGTTAGGGCAATTCTCTACGGATACTTCCGAACTGTACCTCAGGGGTTTTTTGGGGAAAATGTTGTTTTCGGGTGAAGAAATCTACAAGAAAGCAAATGTGCTTTCGGGCGGAGAAAAAGTGCGTTGTATGATTGCACGGATGATGATCCGTAATGCCAACGTGATGCTGCTTGATTCGCCCACAAACCACCTCGACCTTGAATCCATCCAGGCTTTCAACAACACCCTCATTAAATTCAAAGGTAACATCCTGATGTCTTCGCACGATCATGCTTTCATTCAGACAGTCTGCAACCGTGTGATCGAAATCGGCCCAAAAGGAATGATTGATAAGCTGATGAATTATGATGATTACATCAGCAATGACAAACTAAAGGAACAACGGGCTGAATTGTACTTTTAGAAGGAGAATTGGCAGAACTGTGTTTTTGATGAGAAAGAAGGATTCACTTGAATCAGAGATACAACTGGTCCAATAATTTTCAATTTCTAACAAAATACCTTTGAACGAAATTTCCATTTAATCTTGCAGCTTAATTATAAATAATACAACTATGCAAACAATCCTTGGCGCCGGTGGAAATATCGGCAATGAACTGGCAAAATCCCTGACGAAATTTACAACAGACATTCGCCTGGTAAGCCGCAACCCGAAAAAAGTCAACAACACCGATCAAATTATGGCTGCTGACCTCACTGACCCCAATCAGGTTGATAAGGCTGTCGAAGGATCGGAGGTGGTTTATGTAACCATTGCTTTCGATTACAAAGCCAAAATCTGGAAAGAAACATGGCCACCGCTGATGAAAGCCGTAATTCAAAGTTGTAAAAAGCATAAGGCAAAGCTGGTTTTCTTCGACAACATGTATATGTATGATTGCAATCATTTATCAACGATGACCGAAGAAACCCCGGTCAGACCAACAAGCGAAAAAGGCGAAGTCCGTCGGCAGGTGGCGGCGATGGTAATGGATGAGGTTAATAATGGAAATCTTACCGCATTGATTGCCAGGGCGCCCGATTTTATTTCACCCACAAACAGCATACTAACCCAGAGCGTTTATGGAAATCTGAAAAAAGGAAAAAAAGCTGACTGGTTTGCTGATGCAGATAAAATCCATAACTTCATTTACTGGGTGGATGCAGCCAAAGCTACAGCATTACTCGGAAACACCCCGGATGCATATGGCCAGGTGTGGCATTTGCCATCAATCAAAGACAAACTTACTGGTAAACAATGGGTTGAACTTGTTGCCAAAGCGCTGAATGACGAACCTAAAATTGCAGTGCTTCCGGTCTGGATGATGAGCATTGTTGGACTATTTATTCCGATCATCAGGGAATTCAGGGAAATGGCTTACCAGTACGATCGGGATTATTATTTCGACAGCAGCAAGTTTGAGAAAAGATTCGGTTACCAGGCTTTTACTGCAGAAGAAGCGATCAGAGAACTCATCCGGTACATGGAGAAAAAGTAAAAAAATCAATTTTACTGCGCTTTTCTTCAGTGAACAGGGGCATAGTGTAAAGCAAAAAAAACAAAAACCCACTGACGGTCAATGCCATTCAGTGGGTTTTTTAGTTGAGGTACCAAGCGGATTCGAACCGCTGTACACGGTTTTGCAGACCGTTGCCTAACCACTCGGCCATGGTACCTTGTGTATTTTCAGGGGTGCAAAAATAAAGTTTTTATCTATTTGGAAGTCACCTTAATCAAATAAACTTGAAATTTTTAAATAAATGAGATCAACAGGCTGTTTTTCGCCAATTCAAAAGCAAGACAGTTTGGGAAGACAACAGGTAGTAGATTCTGATCTTGCCTGAAGTAGCATGAATGAGAGCAGAATTCCATTGAATGTATCACTAAAAAGTGCAGTTGAACTGGATTTGATGAATTTTCGCAACTAAGTTCTATCATGCAGTTTGGTATCATTCAGTAATCACACCTGTAAAAATCAATTGACCCTGAAGTACCAGCTCAAGGTGAACCAAAGCACTTGGTTAATACCATTATAAGTAATATCCGACATGCGAAAATCAGGTCCGATTTCAACCTTGTTTTGTTTATCAACTTCATAGCCTATCAGCGCCACCAGTCTTATTTCAAGGCCGGTTTCATTGTTTTCGAATTCACCAAGATATTCGTTGCTTGCTTTAAAGTAAAACTCTTTGGGGTCAACATTATCGCCCGAAAGTGGTTTTTCGGCTGTAATCCGGTAACGGGCACGGATTTCCCAGTTGCCATCCGGATCTAAGGTCTGGTCTGAAGCAAACCGATGTCCCAACCGGAATGCATCTAAATTATTGACGATCGAATATTGTTGAATAAACCTGTGGAAGATTTGGTCTTCGCGGCTCCGGTAAAGATATCCTCCAGTGAGGGAATGATTTAAATGGGTTTTGAGGGACAAATATACCGCGGCATCAACAACCTGAATCTTGTAATCAAATTTACCTTCTCCGTTGCCCGGATTATCATACAAAAGATTTCGTGATTCTATATTTCCGGTCAACTTAAGATCACCGGATATCTTCGCTGATACATTGATTTTTGGGAGAATTCCTGCTCTGAACCGATCCTGTACAAAACCATTCAAACCATAAATCATGAAGATCATAAGCATGAGCCATCTGTACATCTTAACCCTTTCTCCCATCTTTTAAAACTCCATATTGTTCATGTTCCGCAGGTCGATTTCAAGCATTTTTTCCAGACCACCACTGTCGGAAAACAAAAGTTCAAATGCAGCAAAATGATGTTCAGTGCGGGTTTCGATCACCAACTCATATTTTTGTTCAAAGGTTTTTGAGGAGCCTCCCGAAACAATCAATTCCGATAGCACCGGTTCAGGAGCTACCCACTGCACCTGGGTTTTAAGCACCTTATAGGTCCCGAATTTTTCGATCAATAAATCGGTAATCTGTTGTTTTATTAAAAAAGTCAGACTGTCGAATTCAATGGTTTTTTCCACGTCGAGCAACATACCAGCCGAATCGAATTCAATACTGAATTTGTAACCGCGGAATTTTGTTTTAGCCTCTAACGTTTTACCATCATGGCTTTCCTCAGCATACCATTTTACTTTAACACCCGGCAGGGTTAAATTGGTAAAATTCAAGGCATTTTCGGGAACCTGCTTTTCTTTGATGCGATACTCGCGCTCAAATTTCACCTGTCCGAAAAGGTCTTCTGAAAGAAGTAATACAAAAATCAATAATCCTAAATACGAAACCAGCTTCATAAAATGATTTAAACCTTTTGATTTGTATGTAAACAAAAATAGGATTTAAAAGTTGATCAAGGTATCAAATAGTCCGTAGAGGGGGATTTTGTTACCGCTGAAGGTGTCAAAAGGTTACTTAGTCTTCATGGAATCATCGGTTGAAGACTTGAAAGAAATCTACTGTTACATAGCGACTGAACCTGTTCGTTTCGCATCCATAACTGTCAGCAAAGTATACAACAGAGCTCAAATATTGGCTTTTAATCCGTAATTACTTCTAAGCCCCCACCGCCTTCAGCGCTTCGTAAACCAAAAATGCCGGCCAGACCAGCGCTTTGAGAAATCCGAGCACTCCCATCCAAAAAGAAGTTGCTGTTGAAATGAAATAAATGGCTGCGCCGATTAATCCCAGCCCGTAAACTGCACTGGCCGAGCCGCTTCCGTGATCCTGAGTTTTCATAATTTTCTGCTTTAAAGTTGATTGTTAATGGTTAACTAATTTGTCCAATGATCACTACGTAGTTTTTCCCCCATTTTTTGGAACATTTGGGGCAGGTGGTGTACCAGGTGTAGGTTTTCTTCAGGTCGTGGCCCCTCCCTTTTACATAGGCAGCGAAATCCTTCATCCATTTCCCGGTATCTTTAAATGGTCCTTCGTAAACTTTGCTGAGAAATTTCCCTGAGAGATTTAAATTCTCAGCATTTTTCACTTCCCGGTCAACGGCGAGGTAAAGATCCATGTTCCACATCGAAGTGTGGTCGGAAAGGCAGAGCCAGTCAGGCATTTTGGCGCCAGCGGCATCCACTTTGGCGTTCAGCCGTTTCATGGCAGCGCCAAAATTCACCGGCATGTAAAACAGGGTGAAAACCTTGTCTTTAATAAACTGTTTATTGTTCCATTCGAAAAGCTTGTCATCCCAGGGAGCCGGATCGAACTGCGGGCAACATTCCGGAGTTTCATCTTTTTGTGTCATAGCTTAATTTTTTAAAGGTTAATGGTTAAGAAGAAATTTTAGGTCAGTTGACCTTTTTCAGGCCTCAAAATTACACTTTTCAGAATTCAATCTTGTAAGAAATTTGAGGGAAAAGCAATCTTTCCTTATCCTCCTCAATCTGATTGGTTTTCAGGTTGTATTTGTATCCGTAAAACTCGTCACTTCCGATAATATTGACCAATTGCACCGACCAGATACTTGCAAATTTCGGCTTGTTTTTGCGGTAATTGAATCCAAGATGGAGGTGGAAGTTATCCGGTTTTTGGTCGGAAAATGCCTGCCTTTCGTCGTAAATGATATCTCTGGCCTGGTGTGATGCAGCTTCATCCACCGGACTAATTTTATCGCCGCCCATCATCACGAACCTGCCATTGAGACTCAACTGATTTTTATTCATTTTCCCTACATTCCATTCTTTTCCGGCCAGCAGGTTCAGCACATAGCCTTTGTTAAACCGCGAATCCCTGCGGATGCCATCTCCGCCTTCGTATGTTGACTGAAACAGCGAGCCGGTAACCAGGTAATAAAAGCCACGACGCATAAATTGTTCCAGCGTCAGGTCAATCCCGAAATTATCCCCTTTTCCGTTGTTGATGAGCATTTCATCAATGAACCAGTCCATTTCGAGGTTGATCATCGAAAATGAAGAACTGTCAATGACCGGTATGTTGTACAATTGCTGATAGTAGGGTTCAGCCGTGAAATGGGTAAATTCGTTGATGTTCCATTTGTAGGCAAACACCAGGTGATTCGCACGGCCGGGTTTCAGGTCGTTGTTTGGAAACATAGTTATACCTTCATCTTCACGGGTAATAAAATAGACCTGAAGCATTTCCATCATGCTGTGATTGCTGATGCCCAGACCAATGGAATGTTGGGGTAAAAACTGGTAATTCAGGCCAATCCTCGGTTCAAAGGTGAGCGATCCGTTCAGGGTAAAGTGCTGGAGATAGGCGCCTGCGTTCAAGGTCAGTTGGTTGCTGAAGGCATAATTTGATTGCGCATAACCCTGTAACAGGTAACTATTTCCATCGCTTTTGGAGATTTGCTGTAATGGAGCTCCCAGTGTTTCTGCTTCCCGGATATCCACCCGGTAAAAGAGATTGCTTACTGTAACGCCGCTTCGCAACGTGTGTTTGGCACTCAGCTTTTTGTTGACATAAGTTGAAAAGGCAATTTTAACCTGATCATTGACAATGTATTGGTCTTGCTGCAGGACATTATTTCCATCCAACTGATCCTGAATCCATTCAAGACCGTTTCCTGTAACCGAAAGTGAACTGTTGATGTAGGCCGAGTTACCCAAAACTTTCCGGTAATTCAGGCCGGTTGCTCCCATATATTGCCGGTTTAAAAGTTCCTGTAAATCCTGGGCATACTGCCTGTCGTCCGGATCATTGGGTTCAAGTCCTGAAATATCCCATGCGCCGATTCCCCACCATGAGAGGACGCCGCCTTTTTTAAGAGGAAAATTCAGCTTGAACGACAAATCCTGGAAGCGGTTGCCTGCAGCGTCATCAGGGAGCAATGGGGCAATGAAAACGAAAGTGGAGAAGCGATAATTGAACAGATAGGAAGACTGCGAAACTTTTGAAAAAGGCCCTTCAGAAGCGATGTCAATACCAAGGGTCCCCAGTTGAACAGCATGTTCGTATTTTTCATTGTTACCGGTTCTCATCCTGATATCGAAAACCCCCGAAAGACCATTGCCATATTCTGCCGGCCAGGCGCCGGTGTAGAAGTCCGAGTTGGCCAACAGTTGCGCACTTAAAGCAGTAAACGCCCCACCCCCAAATGAAATGACATTGGCATAGTGATTAGGATTGGCAATTTGCACTCCTTCCATCTGCCACAAAATTCCTTTGGAGGCATTTCCCCTGACGATGATGGCGTTGCCATTCAACCCGCCGGCTACTCCTGCAAACGACTGCACAAGTTGGGCCGGGTCATCCACGCTGCCGGCATACCGGCGCGCTTCTTCAACACTGATTTGCCGCGCACTTACCGTAGCCATCGAATTCAGTGGCTTGTCTTTGTCCTGTCCGGCTACAATTTCCACAACATCCATCTGCTGTATGGATTCCTTCAAACCGGCATTGATAATCACTTCTTTCGCCGACCCTACAACAATCTCCCGCAACCAAAGCGGCTCATAACCGACGAATCGCACCACTATGTCATAACGCCCAACCGGAACTTTCTCAATCTGGAAATATCCGTCCTGATCAGTGGAAGACCCGATCAGCGGGTCTGTGCCATTCAGAACTACGGTAGCTCCCGGCAGTGAAATTCCGGACTCGCTGTCAACCACCCGACCTTTCACAGTTTGATGTAATTGCTGCGCTGTGCTGATCCCATGAATTGAAATAAGGATCAGTAAAAACCAAAACTTCTTTTTAAACATGTCCATTTTTTTACGTTAATTTGAAGCTGCAAAATTGCGATTGCGGCCAGGATGCTGCAATACTGAAAAATCAGTATTTTATGAATGAACGTTTAGCCAAAGCTCTAAAAAAGTACGATCAAATATTTAAGGCTCAGCATTTTGATGAGTCGGAACTGGATTATTCTATCATGGAGCAGCAGGCGCCGTTTTTTGACATGCTCGACAAGATTGACAACAGCATCATCACCGTATTTGATCTCTTTAAACGCAAGCATATTTATATTTCGCCGAAGTTTGAAACTTTTTTGGGTTACAGTGTTTCCACTGCCCACGAAACCGGAACTGATTACTTCAACCAAATGATCCATCCCGAGGATTTTATCTTGCTCACCGAAGCAGGTGTTTACTTCATGGAAATGGGGTTAAACTTACCGGCAGAAAAAATCAGGGAGTATAAGCTCATTACTTCATTCAGAATGAAAAAGGCTGATGGCGCTTTAATCCGTGTCCTCGAGCAGCAAAGCCTGCTGGAGTTTGATAAACGGGGAAATTTTTGGCTAGCGCTGAGTGTTTTGGATTTTTCGCCTGAACAGGATTTGGAATCACCGGCACAATCGCGGCTATTGAACTTTAAAACCGGCGAGTTGTATCATTTCCCTCCGAAAAATTTCATTGCAAACGACGAACTGCTCACCAACAGGGAAAAAGAGGTACTCGCATTGCTCTCGAAGGGATTTATCAGCAAGCAGATTGCCGACAAACTTTTCATCAGCGTAAACACCGTAAATACCCACCGTCAGCGAATCATCGAAAAGCTTGATGTAGCCAACACTGCCGAGGCCATCAATTACAGTCTGAAAATAGGATTGATTTAAGCTAATAAATGGCAGGACTGATTTCCCGCATAATTGATGAAATTTGCCATTTTGTTGTTGTTGTTTTTTAATGTGTGTGATTCAGCGGCAATTCACACCAGAATGTTTCTGAAAAAATGAAACAATCAAGGAACTGATTCACCGGGTGGTTGTTTTAGGAAAATTTATTAATTTTGAAATCATTAATTATCGGTGAAAATGAAGAAATTACAATTGATTGTCCTCTTTTTTTGGTTTATTGCAACCAATGGTTTCAGCCAGGAATTTTATAACATCAATGTGATCAATACCATCGAAATCGAGTTTGAAGAAGAAAACTGGAACCAGATTTTGCACCAGCTTGTTGCCAATGGTCTTGAAGAACGATTGGTGGGATTGGCAATCATCAATGGCGTAAGTTACGACAGTGTGGGGGTGCGTTACAAAGGCAACAGCTCTTACAGTCCTAACAGGGTTAAAAATCCCCTCAACATCAAACTGGATTACATCATTGATGACCAAAAACTTGATGGTTATGGCACCCTGAAACTGTCCAACGGATTCAAAGATCCCAGTCTGGTGCGCGAAACACTGGGCTATGAAATTGTCCGAAAGTACCTGCCTGCCAGCCTTTCCAATTATGCCAATGTGTACATCAACGGTTTACATTTAGGGCTTTATACCAGCAACCAGGATGTGGATAACTTCTTCATGCATACGCACCTTGGTGTGAGCGACAAAGCACGGATAAAAGGCGAGATGTCTGGGCCTAACCAGGGTGTATGGAAATACCTTGGTGCTGATTCGGCAATTTATGCTACTCAGTATCAACTCGAATCGGATTATGGCTGGTTAAAGCTGGTGAATTTCATTGACACGCTGAATAACCATAACGAGCATGTGGAAAATTTGCTGAACGTGGATCGTTTGCTGTGGATGCTGGCTTACGATATTTTGTTGGTTAATCTTGACGCGCCTGTTAACATGCCCCAGAACTATTATCTTTTTGAAGATTTGGCCGGCAGATTCAATATCATTCCCTGGGATTTGAACGAAACCTTTGGCGTATTTGCCAGTGTTGCCGGTGGCCAGCCCCTTAATCTTTACCAGCTGCAGACGCTTGACCCTTTTTTCAATATCAACAACATCAATTACCCAATCATCAACAAAATCCTGAATAATCAGCGGTACAAAAGAAGTTACATTGCCCACATGAAGACGATTCTTGAAGAGCTGTTTGCAAGCGGCTGGTATCTCCAACGGGCATTGGAAATTCAGGCCATCATTGATCAGGCGGTTCAAAACGATCCAAACAAATTATACACCTACGAACAATTTCTGAACAACATTCACAATACTGTGGGAGGAGGTCCGCCGCCCAACCAGATGCCTGTTCCGGGGATTACCCAGGTTATGGAAACACGTATTCAATTCCTGAACAACCATCAATGGTTTCAGGCCATCGCTCCTGAGATCACAAATATTGAATATTCACCCGAACTTATCAATGCCGGCGATGAAATTTGGATAAAGGCACAGGTAGAAAGTGCTACCCTTGTGGAACTGGCTTACCGATCTGAAAATAGCCCGGTTTTTCAAAGGGCGCCAATGTTTGATGATGGCAACCACAATGACGGGCTTGCAGGCGACGGTATTTTCGGAGTTTCGGTAATTGCTGGATATACTGAAATTATCTATTTTATTTTCGCCGAAAACAGCGTGGCAGCCTCTTTTTCTCCAGAACGCGCAGAATATGAATTCTATAAAATCCCTGTTTTAAGTGGCTTGGTGATTAATGAGTTTATGGCCGATAATGTTTCAATTGTAACTGACCAGGATGGAGATTATGATGACTGGATTGAGCTATTTAACAACGGCACAGAAACCCTTAACCTTGAGGGCTATTTTCTAAGCGACAAATTGGATCAACCAGACAAATGGGCATTTCCGGATACAACCATCTCACCCGGAGGATTCCTCATCGTTTGGGCCGACGAGGATTTAGAACAAGTCGGGCTTCATGCTGATTTTAAACTTTCAAAATCAGGAGAAAGCATACTCTTGTCAAATCCAGAACTCGAAGCGGTGGATGTGCTCACTTTTGGCCAGCAGCAAACCGATATCTCGACGGGAAGATTCCCGAACGGAACCGGAGAATTCATTTTAATGATCCCAACTTTTGGTGTAGAGAATGTTGATATTCTGACCAATGGTGATGAGCCGGATATTAGCAGTCATCTTTCAATGGAAGTCTTTCCAAACCCTTTCGGCAATAGCCTGAGTATTACATTTGATATTGATCAGAATGCCCAAATAAGTTTGGTAATGATGAATCTCTTCGGGCAGTCAAAAATGATCATTAATAACCTCAGCCTGCCTTCCGGTACTCACAAGTACCAAATCGAAACCACGACTCTTCCTCCTGGTTTATGGATTGTCAGGTTGGCCGCCAATGGTCGCATAAATGATGATATTATGGTTAAAGCCATAAGATATCAAACACCGTGAAATCTGCAAAAAGAATAATAAGATTCGATGAATGGCATATCATTTTATTGTCGATTTTTACTGTACCGGCAGATCATCAAATTTTGTCAACCGTTTCGTCGAAATAATAAATGTCTTGATCGAAATACACCATTTTTGATGGAATAAACGTTTTTTCAGACAACCTCTAAAGCAATTCAAAATGAAAACAAATGTTGCATTGATCGCTTTCTGCATTTTTCTCGTTTTTCTTGCAGGGTGTATTCCCTCCATTCACCCACTCTATCATGAGGAAGATATCGTCTTTAAACCCGAACTGCTTGGCTCGTGGCAACAGGACGATGCAAAATGGGTATTTGAGCAAAGTGGTGAAGATGGCTACTTGCTAAAGTTTTATGAAGACAACAATTTGATCAATGAAAACCAAACCTATTCCGATTTTGACGTCACGCTGGTGAAATTGGGTGGAAATTTTTACCTCGACATCTATCCAGGGGAGAATGAACAGATTGAATTTTCAACCCTGCTCCTGTCAACTTTATTGCCTGTGCATGCTTTTGCAAAGATTGATTTTCTTGAGGAAGGTATTGAAATCAAATTCCTAAACAGGGATTGGCTGGAAGAGCTGTTGAAAGAAAACCCCATGATAATTGCCCACGAAAAAACACCCGACTATTTGGTATTGACAGCGTCAACAGATGAATTACAAGAATTTATCATGAAATACTCAAACGTTGAGGAAGCTTTTGTTGAATCATCACTTTTAAAAAGAATCACCGGTTAATTACCCGGTCAGATGAACGCAAAGCACAAAATGAATGGCGTTTTCAATTAGCATGGGTGTTGCTGGTTCTTCCTTCCTGCATTTCTAACAGTAATCAGCCCGCAAGTCCCGGACGATTAATCCTGGCCCTGTTTCATTCAACTGGTGTAAACCTATTAATTATGAAGAGGGAATTTACATCCCAACTGATGAGAAAACCAAAAGAGTATATATGTGCAAATGAGCATATATTTTGTGGGTTGACAGCGTACTTTACAAAATACCTGAAATGACTTTTTCAACTGCTTTGTTTAACACATCTATCGCCCCGTTTATCGCTTTTTGGGTGATGGCTTTCGACAACACAGCGATTGCATTCAATTCTGCCTCAAGGATCAACTTTTCATCCTCCAGCCGCGATTCGAACCTGGCCTGGGTAATTTCGCCTGAAATCCTCATTTTGGCCAGCATTTCGAGCCGTTCCTTTTTACGGTTAAAAAAGTTGGTGGAAACAGCTTCCATATCTTTCCAATGCTCTTTGGCTGTTCCGCTCATTACGGCGAGCATCTCTTTCAGGGTTTCTTCGATGTTGAATTTCATGATAATTAGGTTTTTAAGTGATTAATTTGGTGGATTTGTCACGATTTCTTTGGCTTTTTCGGCCACCTGCATGGCGTAGAAAAGGTCAGAAAAGGTTTGTCGGTTAAGCTCTATCATTCCGTCTGGCAGGCTGTTGTCTTCTTTATGCTCCATCTTATATTTTTGCCACAATTGAAGGGTGATCTCGCAAATCCTGGTACTATTTTCATTCAGCGGTCTGATCTTGTTTTTGTTCAACAGATAATTCAATTCAACCTCAATATTTACATAATCTTCAGCGAACAACTCGTACGCTCTTCCCCCACTTGTGTTACTGGTGGTTTCGAGCATCACAAGATAAAACTTGTCAACCGCTTTTGAGGTTTCGTCAATTTGTTCCATGATCACTGCATCGTAAGGAGGAACGAGCGTTACGCGGCAGGAGTAGATTGCCATCAGGCTAATCAACGCCATGATGAATAGCATTGGCCTGGTTTTTTCAATTGTAATGTGTTTCATAAAGAATTTAGATTAGGTTAAGAAATTGGCGGTAAACATACAACTTTTTCTATTCATAAGGAATAATTACAAATAATGTTTTGAAGTATTCCGCCATTTAAGCTATTTGGATCAGTGTAAATCCCTATTATCAGTGTAATCCGTGTTCGACTTTCATAACTTTTGCCGTTCCTGTGGTTTCTTCCGCGCAAAGAGTGTAAATCACGAACCGGGAATGTGGCCCGAAGCAAATGAATACCCATTTAATGCTTTTTGAATCATCTTCATATCAGCAGTGCATAAAATCGGAATTTAAACTAATACAGTGGTATCAGCTTTTAACGTACTTTTGCCAGCCCAAAAAATCACGGGTTTTTTTAGATAAACACCATGCTAAACATCAGAAACATCGCCATCATCGCTCACGTTGACCACGGAAAAACCACTTTAGTCGACCGCATTTTACACCAGGTAAAACTGTTTCGCGACAACCAGGAAATGGGGGAACTCATTCTGGATTCAAATGACCTTGAGCGCGAACGCGGAATTACCATTTTAGCCAAAAACGTAGCTGTACGCTATAAGGACACAAAGATAAATATCATTGATACCCCTGGTCACACCGATTTTGGCGGAGAGGTGGAACGGGTGCTCAACATGGCCGACGGCGTGCTGCTGGTTGTGGACGCCTTTGAAGGCCCGATGCCACAAACCCGGTTTGTGTTGCAAAAAGCGTTGAACCTTGGATTGAAACCCATTGTGGTAATCAACAAGGTGGACAAGCCCAACTGTGCACCCGACGAGGTACAGGAAGCGGTTTTCGACCTGATGTTCAACCTGGGCGCCACCGAAGACCAGATCAATTTTCCCACTGTTTTTGGCTCTTCAAAAAATGGCTGGATGGCGCCCGACTGGAAGGAACCATCCACAGATGTCAGCTACCTGCTTGACATGATTATCGAACACATCCCTGCACCGCAAGACCAGCCGGGAAACCTCCAATTACAGATCAGTTCGCTGGATTATTCCTCCTATCTTGGCAGGATTGCAGTTGGGCGAATCACGAGGGGAAAAATAAAAATGGGGATACAGGTTTCGCTGATGAAGGCCAATGGAACCATCCAAAAATCGGTGATCAAAGAACTTTATCGGTTTGAAGGATTGGGCAAGGAGAAGGTGAAGTTTGAACTGGAAGCAGGGGAAATTTGCGCTGTGCTTGGTCTTGAGAATTTCGACATCGGTGATACCATTGCCGATATTGATGCACCGGAAGCGCTTACTCCTATTGCTGTTGACGAGCCAACCATGAGCATGTTGTTCACCATCAACAACTCGCCCTTCTATGGAAAAGAGGGGATTTATGTCACTTCAAGGCATATCCGTGACCGGCTTTTTAAGGAAACAGAGAAGAATCTTGCCCTGCGTGTTGAAGAAACTGATTCTCCCGATCGACTCATGGTGTTTGGCAGAGGTATTTTACACCTGAGCATCCTTGTGGAGACCATGCGCCGTGAAGGTTATGAGTTTCAGATCGGACAACCGCAGGTGCTTATTAAAGAAATGAACGGGGTGAAACATGAACCGGTTGAAACCCTCACTGTCCAGGTCCCGGAAGCGTTTGCAGGCAAAGTGATTGAAATCGCAACCCGTCGCCGCGGTGAAATCGTTCAGATCGAAACAAAAACCGATCGGGTTGTGCTGGAGTTCGATATTCCGGCGCGTGGTATTATCGGACTAACGAACCCGATACTTACCGCCACCGAAGGAGAAGCCGTTGTTTCTCACCGGTTCAAAGCTTACGAACCCTGGAAAGGCGACATTCCAAACCGCAACAACGGCGCATTGATCGCCATGGAAACAGGTACTGCTATCGCTTACAGTATCGATAAATTACAGGACCGCGGCACATTTTTCATTTTTCCAAGAGAAGAGGTGTATGCCGGTCAGGTGATCGGAGAAAACTCCCGTGGTGACGACCTCATGGTGAATGTGATCAAAACAAAAAAACTGACCAACATCAGGGCATCGGGAACTGACGAAAAAGCGGCTATCTTCCCACCGGTCAGATTTTCGCTCGAGGAGGCCATGGAATATATCCGAAACGATGAATATGTGGAGGTTACACCAAAATCTATCCGTATCCGTAAGATTATCCTTGACGAAAACGAGCGCAAAAGAAAAAGTAAATCACAGGTATAAAAAGTGACGGTGGCTTTAGTGTGAAACCGGAACCTGATCAACTTTTGCTGACACGATTTAGCCCCAGCAAGAAAACTCCTTTTGTTGAAAATCAAATTTAGGGTGCTTTCTTGATGACACGTATCAGGCATCAGAATTCATCAATAAAAATCATTCAGCTCCAACCCATGTCATCTGAACAATGGATTTCATGAAATTTCAATAATGAAAAATCAATACCTGTAAGTAATAGCGTTGATGTTCATACCGGCTCCTACAGAGGCAAACATGATCACATCTCCTTTATTGAATTCATGTCCATCGATTTGTTTTTTCCTGATCAGATCGAGCAGCGTTGGCACTGTAGCCACGGAACTGTTGCCCAACTTCTGAATGATCATGGGCATGATATAATCCGGAACCTGCCTGATGCCATAAAGTTTGTAAAATCTTTTAATAACCTCGGAGTCCAGTTTTTCGTTGGCCTGGTGAATGAGTACTTTTTTCAGGTCGTGAATATCCACACCGGCTTTGTCTAAACTTTCCTTCATCGCATCCGGCACGTGTTTTAATGCAAATTCATAAACCTTGCGGCCATACATTTTAATATATTTTACGTTGGGGTCGGAATCGTCAATATTACTTTTACCAAAGTAAAGAAAATACGCTTCCTCATTGGCAAATGAAGCCATACTCGAAGATAAAAAACCCTGCGGCCGGTCGGATTCAATTCCTTCAACGATGCAGGCGCCGGCTCCATCAGAATAAAGCATGGAATCACGATCATGCTGGTCGATCACCCTTGAAAGGGTTTCAGTGCCAATGACCAGGCACTTCTTTGCCAGTCCGGACCTGATGAATGAGTGGGCGTGAATCATTCCCTGAATCCATCCCGGGCAACCAAAAACCAAATCATAAGCCACGCAGCCGGGATTTTCAATGTTTAGTCTGTGTTTGATGCGTGAGGCGATGCTTGGCACAGAGTCGGTTTGTATTGCCCCTTTGCTCACATCGCCGAAGTTTTGTGCCACGATGATCTGGTCAATTTCTTCTTTGTTGATACCAGCGTCCTCAATGGCGCGCTCAGCAGCAATTGCGCCGATATCGGACGAAAGCAGATCTTCACTGGCATAGCGGCGCTCTAGTATTCCTGTAATGGCAATGAACTTCTCTGCAATCTCTTCATGCGGAATGTCGAAGGGAATACCAGTAATATCATAAAATTTGTTGGTTGAAAAGTGCTGGTTGGTTACGACCACAGTTGGGATGTAACTACCTGTACCTGTTATAATTGTGTTCAAATGTTGCATAATAAAATCTAAATTTCCGAATTAAAACGTGATTATTAAATAATAGATAACTTAAAGGGGTTATTGGTTATTTTTTAAATAGTTGATTTTTTAGAATTCATGTTTACTCATTAACAGCAAATTTAAAAGCCAGTTCATAAATTTCATCAAAAAAACAAAAGGAGTTACCTTATTCTCTATTTAGTTTTATAATTTATTGATTATCATATTTTTCCACTTCATGGTGAATGAAATCTATGGTTACGCCGGCCTGGGTGAACATCTCTTCGGATTCGCTGCCGGCGTGGTATTTGCGTTCGCAGACCACCCGCTTGATCCCACAGTTGATAATGAGCATGGCACAAGTGCGACACGGTGTCATGCGGCAATATAAAGTACCGTTGTCAAGTGAAATACCTAATTTGGCTGCCTGGCAGATGGCATTTTGCTCGGCATGGACGGTTCTTACGCAATGCTGGGTGATGCGTCCATCTTCGTGGGTCACTTTTTTCAGAAGATGGCCAACGTCATCGCAATGGGGCAGTCCAAGCGGTGAGCCGACATAACCGGTTACCAGCACTTGCTTGTTTCTTACAATAACACACCCACTGCGACCACGATCGCAGGTAGCGCGCTTTGCAGCAGTGTTAGCCAGTTCCATGAAGTATTCATCCCAGGTCGGGCGGCGGTATTTTTCAGGGGTTGCAGAAGGTTCCATAGTGATATGTTGTTTAGTAGGTTTATTCGGCATTGATTGAGCGGATGACCTCCTCCACTTTCATTTCAAGCTCCGCTACTGATCCTGTATTTTCAAAAACAAAATCTGCCATTTGGATGCAATGCTTCAGGTTCTGCTTGTTGGGATCGTTTGTTGTCATCTCACGCTTTTCGTTTTGGATAAAAGTAGCAAAATCGATGTGATCGGTTTCGGATGCACGTTTTTTTATCCGATCAAATCTCACTTGCGGTGGGGCATCAACGGCAAAAAGGAAGAAGTTGCCTTTGGCTTTAAGGCTATCTATCTCCCCGGGTGTACGCAAGCTCTCGATCACGCTGTTTTTACCTGTTTTTAACGCTTCCCTGTGAAGTTCGTCAACGATATATGAGGATGAATTTTTTGCCCTGAGGTCGTTCGCCACATCGGTCATACTGTTTCTGTCAACGGTTAACCCTCGTTTTAGGATTTCCCGGATGAGGTAGTCTCTGACTGAAAAGTGGACAAATTCTTTTTGTTTCACCAGGAAATCCACAATGGTTCCTTTGCCTGCGCCGAGCGTTCCTGTTATTCCGATGATCAGCATGATTTTCAGATTAGATCAAGTTTGAGTCGATCGATCCACTTTTCGGCTTTCATGGGATGGTATTGTTCGAGCCGCTGAAGGAGGTTGTTTTCGTCATCGTCGATAATCAGATTCCGCTGATGTTCGGCTCTTACAAACTTTTCGTCAACCGCATGCCCGATAAATTTTATCAGATGGTCGAAATAGCCTTCAATATTAAGTAAGCCTGTTGGCTTACTGATGATTTCCAACTGGTTCCAGGTCATGATCTCGAACAACTCGTCGATCGTTCCAAATCCGCCGGGGAGGGCAATGAAAGCGTCGGATAGATCGGCCATCATTGCTTTGCGCTCGTGCATGCTATTGACCACATACAAGTGGGTAATATTCTGATGAGCAATCTCTTTGTCTACTATGTGCCGGGGCATAACGCCAATTACCTCTCCCCCGCTTTCAAGCACACTGTCGGCAACCTCCCGCATCAGCCCGATGTTCCCGCCACCGTAAACCAGTTTCAGGTGTTTACCGGCAATGAGTTTCCCGAGATTTCTCGCCCTTGCGCTATATTCAGGCTGTCGCCCGACACTCGATCCACAAAAAACGCAAACAGATTTCATGATCAGAAATTTGCAGCAAAACTAAGGGTTTTGGTGATAATATTCACCCAATGGCTAAATATCGATGTTTAATTTCTAAACTTGAGTTTTTACTCAACCACTACCCTGATCCCTTGTGAATGCGATGAAAACTCGGGTGCGTACATACATTGGATGGTAGATATGCCGTTGGAGAAATTACCTGTTTGTGAAGCCACCAAAGGATATTCAAATACATAAACACCTTTCCGCAGGTAATCGAAGAAGAAGTTGGTGGCGGCATCACGGGTGCTTTGGTAGTAACCGAGCCCGCCTTTGTATTTGTAGCCGGACAGAACATTGACCGGCTCGAATGCCGAAGCCCGCATGTCCTGCATGTGAACGAATTCCATGTCACGGTCAATCCGCAGTTCAATCCGGACGACAACTTTCTCGCCGATCCTGAGTTTATCCCCATCATTTAATGGCTCCAGTATAGTTCCTTCAGGTTTGTTCCGCTCGACAAACAGCTCTTTTTTGAGCGAAAGTGGAGTTTCATGCGCAGTGATTTTATCCAGGTTTTCAAAATACTGCCAGTAAACGGCTCCCCAGGCTATCCCTTCGTCGGTTTTGGTCACGCTGATATTTCCCATTTGCGGAGTAATTTCGCCTTTACTCCACGAAGTCTGGAAATAACCGGTCCCTGCCTCAATCTGGCCAACATCTTTAGTATCCAGTTTTTTACCTGCCATCTCAATTTCCACCAACTTATCGCTTGCAAGCAGGTCGGAACCACGCCTGATAAGGGCATAAACTGCCTCTACTGTTGCCCGGCTGGTTTTCCAATCTTGTGTTTGCTTCTGTTTTAGCAACCAAATTTTCATCTGGTCAACAGCATTTTTATCGCCTGCAACTTCGTCAAAAGCCTCAATCATCATGGCTTGCGTTTCAACCGGCGATTGATACCAGAAGTAACCCCGGTCAAGTTTCCAGTACATACCCATTTCTTCATTTTTGAGTGACCGCTCCCTCAGCGATTTAATGATGAGTGGCGGAACATCCCGATTTTCATAACGGGTAAGTGCAATGGCCAACATCCCTTGCAGGTATATGTTTTGCTTTTGCCAGTATTTACCCGCCTGGGTTTTGAAATAATTAAATGCCGTCTCGCTGTTTGGATTCATCATGATAAATGAAAAAAAGCTGCGGGCATACAGGAACTGAATATGTGTTGCCGAGAGGTGGTCTTCATCCATTTTATCCTTATTGTATTTGAGGATTTCCTCATAATCTTCCCTGATGCGGTCATCCAGATAACGCACCGCCTTGCTCATCATCCTGTTGACCCGTTCATCACCCAGAGCATCAATAATACGCATCTGGTGCAACTTTCCAAGTCCTTCCACCACATTTTGAGTGATATAGCGGCTGTCGGGCATCCCTTCAAACCAGGGGAACCCTCCGTTGGGAGATTGCATTTGCGATAACATCCTGATGGTTGCATCCAACCGGTTGTTCATATTGTTCAGGTCGAAAAGCAAGGCAACCCGCTGTTTACGTTCAGCTTCGCTGCGGGCCTGCAAGATCCAGGGTGTTTGTTCCAGTAGTAAAGCTTTGAGGTCCTGGTTCTTTTCCAGGTTCGAAAGAAAGGTTTCGGGGGTCTGGTTCTTCCAGCTATCGAACACCCGTTTGATCTTTGGATTGGCATTGGCCATGAAAAAGGCAATACTGTTGGCGTAAAAAGCGGCAAATACCGACAGCGTGTTTTTGTGGATGGGTTCAGCAATCACAGGCAATGCCTGAATGGCGTACCATGCGGGATTCGAAGTAAACTCAATAGTCAGGTTCTGATGCTTCAGCGATGTACTTTTATCAGAATCGACAAGTTTTTCAAACCGGAAAGTCTTCGTCCCAATGCCATTGATTGGCATTGGCAACGACTCAGTAACCAGCATTCTGTTTGGCAGCACCGGGATCGACTTTTCCTCACCATCGGTATAATTTCCTGCGGTGGCTTTTATACGGTAAGTGATCACCCCATAATCTTCAGGGATAATGATCCGCCATTTGACTGAGGTACTCCGGTTGGCTTCGATAGTAAAATTATGGTTATCATTAACTATTTGAAGTTGTTCGTTAATGGGTTGCATGGAAACGGCATCAAAAAATTCAATTGTCGTTGTTCCATTCAGTGCTTCATCCGAAAGATTGGTAATTCTTGACGAGAACTGAAGCGTGTCACCCATCCTGAAAAAGCGTGGTGCATTTGGCATCACCATCAGCTTTTTACTGGCCGTAAATTCCTGTTCGAGCATTCCGGTCATCAAATCCCTGGTATAACCCAATCCCATGAACCGCCATCGGGTAAAAGATTCTGGCAGTGTGAAGCTGATCACTACTTCGCCCTGCTCGTTGGTTTGTAATTCCGGGTAAAAGAAAGCAGTTTCGTTGAAGTCCCTTCTGACCTGCATTTCATCAAAAACAGTTTTAGCCTTTGGAGGTTCTGCAGGGGGAGGGGTTACAACACCTGAGCTACTTTCCATCTCTTCCATTTTCAATTCTACCCCCGAATCCATCGAAACATCCATCTCATTTGCTACTGCCATTCTCGATTTTGGGCCTCCTTCTCCAAGTGAATAAAACATATCAAAACCCATTTCATTAAACCCAAACCAGTTCAGCCGGTCGTATTCATTGATGTTATATGACTTGTACTGCCGTAGGGCAAAATCCCACCGGTTTCCTCTTGATACCGAAATGCACCCAAATGACTGCCATGGCGTGATCTGGCCATACTGATGATAAATATCGAAACTCCAGCCATGAGGGACAAAAGCATCGAGCGATGCATCGTACATCGAAGCAAGCATCTGTGCCACCACCTGCTCACCCTTTTTGTTCCTGATAGTGACTTTCCATTCTTCGCGACTACCTGGCTCCAACTGGCTGCGGAACGTTTCAAAGGCAAGGTCGAGTTGCTTGTTGGTGTAAGGAACGGTAATAATCATCGAATTTTTGAATTCTCTTCCGGCGATTACATAAGTGATCTGTACAGAGAAATTCCCTCTGTACTCTTCTTTAATCGGAACTTTTATATGTTTTTGTTCTCTGTCGAGCGTAAGCCATTCACGGCTAATCGTTTTCCCCCGATGCTGCACTTCATAAAGTGCCTTTATACTGCGGGCGGCTGTACCGATAAGGAAAGCGGCTTCTTCGCCCGGCTCGCCGGATGATTTCAAAGGGGTGAACCAGGAGTATTCGATGAGTGGCGGCTGTTTGTCGGCAGGGCTGAAGACAGTAAAAAATTTCAGGGTTTCCACCGGATTCCCAAATACATCAGTCGCTGTAAGTTTTATTGAATACTTTCCTGCCTTCCAGGTTGAAAGATTTTCGGGATTCAGCAGCGAATCGGTTTTGGTATTCAGTGTTTTAGAAAATACGATTTCAACTTTTTCCCACTTTTCAGGGTTTGTTTCATCGCTATATATCCGATCAGGAAAATCCAAACTAAAAGTTTCTTGATCCATTAAAAAGAAATCAGGCTTTCCCCAGAGCCGGTCAATATAGAGTTTACCCGGGTCTTTGAGTAATGAAATTTCTGCTTTTACTGTTGTTTCCTGTTTTACTCCGTTTAAGTTAACGGATTCAAGATTAAATTTTTGTTTAACAGAACGATCGAGTTTTTCAGGGATATCCACGTTGAGGAAAAGCGCGTCATAGCCAACGGATACACTATGTTCGCCAGCCTGAGTTTCGCCACTGACATCGGTTACTGATGCATACACCGTGTATTGGAAAACCGGCTTATGATCCCGGCTTAACGACTGATCAGGAATGGCATTGAAACTTATGTTGAATTTTCCATTCCCGTCGGTAATGGTTTCACCAGAGAGCAATTCCATCTCTGGTGAATCCGGGAAAAAGCCGCGATAATACATCCATCTGTAAGGGAAAGTACTCCGGCGAACGACCCGGTATTTAACATTCGCGCCGTCGATCACATTTCCTGCATATCCTTTCACTGTTCCGTCAACTGTGACTTCGGTGTTGAGCTTGAAACTACCGGTTACCGGTTCGAAAGTCACTTCAAAAGTGGGTCTTTTATAATCTTCTACACTGAAAACGGCGCTTCCGGAGCTGTTCCTGATGGTCATCTGGCCGTTGAGCATTCCGGTCGGAATTGTAAACGAACCATTCACGGCGCCATATTCGTTTGTTTTGAGATCCAGGGCTGAAATCATTTGATAGTTGACATCAAAAAACTCAATCCGGGTGGGGTGTCCTGCTTTAATCTCCTGCTTATCTCCGGTTCTTTCCAAAACAATGGCTTTGAAATAAACTGTCTGTCCCGGGCGATAAATAGCCCTGTCGGTAAAAAAGAAAGTCCTCAGTTCA
Source organism: Bacteroidales bacterium (assembly GCA_014860585.1). Taxonomy (NCBI): domain Bacteria; kingdom Pseudomonadati; phylum Bacteroidota; class Bacteroidia; order Bacteroidales; species Bacteroidales bacterium. Next base: position 31,889 of record JACZJL010000052.1, read on the forward strand.
GGTCTGGCCTCAATTCCTCTTTGTGGCCCGACATAGAAATTAGATGCAGGGAAAAATACATCGTCTTTTTGAATAAATTCCAACGTAACCGTGGCATTTCCTTGAGTATTGACAGGCTCAATCCTGAAATAACCATTGCGATCAGTGGTGTAGGTTTTCATGAGATTGTCGATGTATTCCCTGGTTTTGAAATCGTAATCGCGGGTAAAAGCTCTTACGGTTACATCGCGCAGCGGGGTTCCTTTCCCGCGGTCGAGCACATAAAACTCATGTCCGCCATTTTCCATGCGCTGAGCGATGAATGTCAGTTTTGTCTCCCAGAAATCAGCCCAGGCCACTTCGGCGTCTTTGCCGTTAAAACTCTCGCTGCCAGATGCCATCAGGATGTAGAAACCGTTGCTGAGTGCTGGGATTTTGAATTCGGTGGAATGGTTCTGGAAGTCCAATTCGTTGGGGACAACAAGCTGCCAGGTTTGTTCGGGCTGGATTTTCAATAACCTTGTAGCCAGGTCGGCGGCAGGCACCCTCCAGGCAATTTTCTGGTATTCACGATAATCCATCCTGATCAACCGGAAATAGATTTTACTGTAATTTCTCCAATTCAGTAAGCCAACAGAGGGCTTTCCGGGTAAATTGGCAAATTCAGTCTGAAGAGATAGGCCGGGCTTGACAAGTTCATCAACTAGAATCCGGCAATTTTCAGCGCCCGCCGATGTCGGAAATTTTTTGATGGCTTCCTCGCAAATCTCGACCGCTTTTTTACGTTCCCATCGAAAATCATCACCAGTTTGCGGGTTATATTTTCCAGCCTGCATTTCGTGATATTTGGCCAGTTCAAACGACACATCTGCTGAATGTTCTGAAGTATTATATTTCTGTTTAAGGCTGGTCAGTGCATTGAAATAAAGTCCGTCAGCATTGTCAATAACGGCATTAGCCCTGATAAACTCAAGGCGTTTCAGGTCTGCGTCAATCAATGCCTGCGGGTTTTTATCGCCAAGGTGAAATTTCAACAATTGCTGGTAAATAATGATGATCTGTGCGGTGAAAGTGCTTTCCCTGTTTTCGGGTCTCGTTAGGTTGATAAACCGCCCGGCACTAGCGAAATAGTCAGGGTTGTCGGGTTTAAACTGGTCGGCAGCAACCGTTATTCCTGACTCTCCCGAAGCAAAAAAATCGATGGCCCGGTAAGCCAGGAAATCAAAAAGGGTAGGTCTGAATAATTTGGAATCTTTTTTCTCCTCCAGAATGGCTGAGAAAGCGTTCAGATCAATTTCCTGAAGTTGCTCGGCAGGCTTGATGGAAGCCTTGTAGTGTGCAGCGGCTGTTGAGAGCAAAGTGTGCGCATCCCAGGTTCGGAAATCTTCACCGGGAACACCTTGTATTCTTCCTCTATCCATAATCTGGTAACGGTTGACCTGGAAATAGCGCATGTACAGGTCGCCCAGTATCGAATGTAAAATCTCCTGTCCGGGGAAAGTGGCCGTTTCGATCTCTTTTTTTGTGTTTTCGATCACTTTGTACAAATGATCTTCTTCAAAATCTGCCATCAGTTTAATGCGATACAAATTGGCCTTAATTATCTGCGGAGTATTTTGCCCGTCCTTTGCCATCCGATAAACATCGTCGACAATTTCAAGGGCTGAGCGGGGTTGGCCAATATTGGCGAGTGAATCAACCTTTTTCCAGTTCTCAGCAAAATCGTTTTCCATGGGGGGTTTGTTTGCGGTGATAAAAATGATCAGAGCGATAATAGCTGCTGCGAGCAACGCCGGTTTCAATAACTTCATAAGTGATGATTTTTTTAAATTTCCGGATTATTAAACAACAATTGTGCAAAAGGAACAATCAACCTATTTTGTTTCATTCGCCAACAAAGGTGCAACAATTGAACGAAATGGAAATGGGAATCGAAGGAATTTTTGAACGACGATTGGATCATAACCCAATGCTAGCATACAAATTGGGAGAAAAATGCACTATTTTCTTTAGCTTCTGTTAGTAAAACATTCCTTTTAAATACGATTTTGTTTTTTCCATTTTCGGGTCTTCAAAAATTTGTTTTGCCGGGCCTTGTTCGATGATCTCACCAAGATACATGAAGATGACGTGATCGGCGATGCGCCTTGCCTGGCGGAGGATGTGGGTAACAAGAACAATCG
>JACZJL010000053.1 GCA_014860585.1 Bacteroidales bacterium
TCAGCTTAGGCGATTGGGATACAAAGTTTCTGTTGGGGTGATGAATGGCAATGAAGTTGATTTTGTGGCGCAAAAGGCCGATAAAACGGTTTATTACCAGGTGGCCTATCTTTTACAAGACCCCGCAACCATCGAAAGGGAATTTGGGAATTTATTGGCTATCAACGACAATTACGAAAAGTTTGTGGTATCGCTTGATGAAATGGATTTTTCTGATTACCGCGGGATTAAACACATCAAGCCGTGGGAAATCGTGTGAGATCGCCATGATGAAATTGATTTCCGGATTGTGTCAAAAATGTTTTCCACGTTAATAAAAACAGATTTAGTTTTACTACTCATTTGATGTAGTCGCTTTTCATATCAAAAAAACCAATACATTTGTCCGGCTAAAAATTACCGGGCGATGGACTACTCTAATGGGAAACTCACTGCACTTGTGCTGCTCAGGCTGGCGATAGGCTGGCACTTTTTTTACGAAGGGATGGTGAAGGTGCTCACACCTTCGTGGACTTCAAAAGCTTACCTGCTCGATTCGGGCGGTTTTGCAAAACCCTTCTTCGAATGGATTGCTCAAAATCCGACCCTACTTTCAATCAATGATGTTGTGAATGCCTGGGTGCTCTCGCTCGTCGGGTTCTTTCTGTTGCTGGGATTCAAGGTTCGCCCGGCTGCCCTGGCCGGAATGATTCTCCTCGGGCTATATTACCTGTCGCATCCTGCATGGCCCGGGATCGAATATTTATTTCCATCTGACGGAAGCTATTTTGTCATCAACAAAACCCTGATCGAACTGGCAGCAATGCTGGTCATTTTTGCGTTCCCCACCGCACACATTATCGGACTCGAAAGACTGATCTGCAAACCCCGGAAAAAGAACTAAGATGGAATCAGAAAATATGACTCAAAATGGAGGGAAATTCAGCCGTCGCGATGTACTGGCAGGGCTGGCCTCAATACCGGTTTTTGGATTTCTTGGCTATGGCCTGGTAAAACATTTTACCGAGCGGAAAAGGAAAAACGTTCAACTGCTGGATGATATTGACTCAATTATCCCTAAAGGAGTTCCTCCGATTGTCCAGGGAGAAACCATCAGAATCGGCATTGTAGGCTGCGGCGGACGTGGTCGCTATCTTATGAAAGCAATGGGTTTCCTGCATCCTGACCGGATTGACCAGTTCAAAGAGTGGGCGGGAAATGACAAGTACTGGAAAGAGTATCTCGAAGAATTTAATGCGCAGGACGACCTCAATGTAAAGATTACGGCCATTTGTGATGTATTTGAAAAAAATGCACGCAGAGGCGCTGAAACCGCCGCCAATCTTTATCGCAACGGAACCGGCGGACAAATGGCAGAAGTTCCCAAACGTTATCTTACCTACCAGGAACTGGTGGCTGCGCCCGATGTGGATGCGGTCATTATTGCCACTCCCGACCACCTGCACGTACCGGTGGCACTGGAAGCGGTGAAATACGGAAAACATGTTTACTGCGAAAAACCACTGTCATGGACAGTGCCGGAAACTTTCGAAATCCGCCGGGCTGTGAAAGACGCTGGAATTGTGTTTCAGTTGGGGCACCAGGGCAGGCAGACAGAAAGCTATCAAATAGCAAAGTCGCTGATAAAAAAAGAGGTGATAGGAAAAATTTCGCTTATTGAGGTGTGTACCAACCGCAATGATCCCAATGGCGCCTGGGTTTATGACATTGACCCGGAAGCCAGTGAGAAAACCATTGACTGGAAGCAATTCATCGGGCCGGCGCCCTGGCATGATTTCAGCCTCGAAAGGTTTTTCAGGTGGCGCTGCTGGTGGGACTACAGCACGGGCTTAAGCGGCGATCTCTTTACCCACGAGTATGATGCACTCAATCAAATCCTCGATCTTGGAATTCCTCATTCAGCAATGGCTTCAGGTGGGATTTATTTTTACAAGGATGGCCGCACCGTCCCTGATGTGCTGAATATGGCCTTTGAATATCCCGACCGCGACCTGACCCTGCTCTACAGCGCAACACTTGCCAGTGAACGAAATCGGGGAAAAGTGATCATGGGGCACGACGCCAACATCGAACTGGATGAAACCCTGCTGGTTGTGGCCGATCCAAAATCCACCCGGTACAAGGAGAAAATTGAGCAAGGGATCATCGAACCACACAAACCGATCTTTTCCTATGTTCCCGGCCAGGATAAGGTAGATGCCATCACCACCCCGACTGAAAAATACTTTGCCGGTCGCGGACTGCTTTATACTTATCGCGACGGGAAAACTTTCGACACGTCGCACCTGCATCTGCGCGAGTGGCTCAATTGCATCCGGCTCAACAATGGTGCACAGCCAAGCTGCGACATTGACCAGGGGTTCGAAGAAGCCATCACTGCCCACATGGGGACAATTTCCTACCTCGAAGGCCGCCGCACCTATTGGGATGCCGTGAACGAAAAGATCGTTTAGCTTTTTAAAAGAACAAAGAAATGAACAAAACAAACAGTACCCGGCGAAGGATCAAAACGGCAATTGCCGGTTTCGGACTGTCGGGCAGGGTCTTTCACGCCCCATTTGTAAACACGAATTCAAAATTCCAACTGCATTCCATCGTGACTTCGGGTGATGAAGCAAAGAAAAATTATCCCGATGTAAAAATCGTAAGGAATTTCAAATCAATTATCGAAAATCCGGCCATCGGGCTTGTCGTGATTTGTACCCCGCATCATCTGCACACCGAACAGGCATGTATGGCGCTTGAGCGGGGCAAGCATGTCGTAATCGAAAAGCCGGTAGCTATGACCAGCGGTGAAATTGAACAAATCATCGCAACCTCCGAAAAATATGGTAAAATGGTTTTTCCCTACCACAACCGCCGCTGGGATGGCGATTTAATGACGATCCGGCATTTGATAAAGGAAGGTTATTTGGGAGAGGTGCTCGATTTTGAATCCCATTTCGATCGCTACAGTCCGGAAGTGCTGAGGGCTGAATGGCGCTACAACAATCCGGACGGTGGAGGAACTTTGTTCGACCTTGGTCCACATCTGATTGACCAGGCGATAGCCCTCTTCGGAAAACCGCAATCGGTTTGGTGTCTTTTGCACAACCAGCGTGAAGGGAGTAAAGTGAACGACAGCTTCGATTTGAAACTCATTTACCCAAAACTTACAGCGACCCTCCGCGCCAGTGTTTTTGTAAAAGAAACCGGCCCGCGTTTCCAGGTTCATGGAACGCTGGGTTCTTTCAATAAATATGGTCTCGACACCCAGGAAGCCGCTTTGAAAGCAGGTAAAATGCCGGGAAGCAAGAACTTTGGTGTTGACCTGGCAAAGAACTACGGCATTTTAAATTCTGTGGCCAATGATAAATCGCTACGGTTAAAATATGCTACAATGCCAGGATTTTACATGGGTTTTTATGAAGATGTTTATGCGGCAATCAACGGGCAAAAATCACCAGAAGTAACTGCTGAAGATGCTCTGCTGAATCTTCAGATTATTGAAGCGGCATTCCGGAGCTATGTAGAAAGAAGAATTATAGACATTTAATCTTTAAAATATGGAATCGAAAAAGAAAAATGGAATTTTAACCACACGAAGGACATTTCTTAAATCCCTACCGGTTTTTTCAGCTGGAGCTTTCCTGCCTTTAGCACTTAAAGATGCCTCTGCTGCCCTGGTTCCCGGTGACAAGAAAATAGCCATCCAGCTTTGGAGCCTTCGCGACATACTGAAAGATGATTTGCAGGGTGTGTTGGCGCAAATCAGCCGGCTGGGCTTTACAGGGATTGAGCCGTATGGTTTTGATGGGAAATTTTACGGTGTTGAAGCAAAGGAATTCAGGAAAATCTGCTCAGATCTGAAACTGGAAATTTATAGCACACACACCGGAATTACTGCCGACAATGCAGATTTTTATTCCGAAAAAGCAGTGGATGTGGGCATGCAATACCTTGTATTACCGTCATTTGCAGGACGTCCAGACAAAACTGCTGCCGATTTTCAGAACCTTGCTGAAGAGATGAACCGGATCGGTGAAACCTGCAAACAATACAACCTCCGCTTTGGATATCATAACCACGATTTTGAATTTCGGATGATTGACGATGTACTTCTTTACGAGATTCTTCTCAAGGAAACAGATCCTGATTTGGTTTTTTTCCAGCCCGACACCTACTTTTTTGCAAAAGCAGGATACAACCTGCCGGATTTCATTCATCGCTATCCCGGGCGTTTTCTAACCTGGCACATCAAGGACCGGAACAATGACGGCGACAGCTGCATCATTGGCAACGGAAGGATTGATTTCAAGAACATCCTGAATTCGTCTGCCAAAGCTGGTCTTGAATTGATGATTTACGAGCAGGAACACTGTTCCGAGGGCTCTCCGATCCACTGTGCAGAGCAAAGTTTACAATACATTCATTCACATTTACTTTAACCAAAAAATTAGAGCTATGGAAGAAACTGACAACTTGAAAAGCGGAATCGATCGCCGGGCATTTCTTCGCAACGCAGCCGTGGCATCAGCCGGGTTTATAATTTTGCCAAGCAAGGTTATTTCGGGACTTGGTTATAAAATGCCAAGCGACAAGCTGAATATCGTAGGAATTGGGGTTGGCGGTCGCGGAGGCGGTGTGATCAGGGCTTGTAAAAGTGAAAACATTTTGGCGTTGTGCGATGTTGACTGGAAATATGCGGCCAAAATTTTCGGTGAATTTCCCGATGCAAAGAAGTTTTACGACTGGCGGGTACTGTTCGATGAGCTGGGAGATTCGATTGATGCAGTGGTGGTGGGCACACCCGATCATACCCATGCAATCATCAGCCTGAATGCCATGAAACTCGGAAAGCATGTTTACTGTGAAAAGCCATTGACCCATTCAGTTTGGGAATCGCGGCAAATGGCAGAAGTTGCAAGGGAATATAAAGTTGCAACACAAATGGGCAACCAGGGCAATTCCGGTGAAGGAATCCGGCAGGTTTGCGAATGGGTTTGGGATGGCGCCATCGGCGAAGTGAAAGAAGCCCATGCCTGGACTAACCGTCCTATCTGGCCTCAGGGGCTCGAACGTCCGACAGAAGTAATGACGGTACCCGACACACTGAAATGGGATCTTTTCCTCGGCCCGGCGCGGGAACGCCCTTACCATCCACTTTACACGCCATGGAACTGGCGCGGCTGGTGGGACTTTGGCACTGGCGCCCTGGGCGACATGGCCTGCCACATCATGGACCCGATTTTTATGTCGCTTAAATTGAAATATCCAACGAAAGTGCAGGGAAGCTCCTCTCTTTTTAATACCGAATCTCCACCCCTTTCCGAGGTGGTGAAATACGTTTTCCCCTCCCGCGAAAAGTTCAGAAACCTCAACATGCCCGAAGTTACGGTAAACTGGTGGGATGGAGGACTACTCCCCCCCCGCCCCGAAGGACTTCCCGATGGAGAACTTATGGGCCGCGACCCCAACGGAGGATGCATGCTCATTGGCACAAAAGGGACGATTATGACCGGTTGTTACGGGCGAAATCCATTTCTCCTTCCGCTTGATTATGACAAGGATTACAAGCGCCCCGCACCGGAAATGCGCAGAATTGAAGCCGGTCACGAGATGGACTGGGTACGCGCCTGCAAGGAAAGCCCGGAAAGCAGGGTGGAGGCAACATCCAACTTCAGCTATTCCGGCCCTATGAACGAAATGGTGGTGATGGGTGTAGTGGCTGTAAGGTTGCAGGACCTTAAACGCGAATTATTGTGGGACGGCGAAAAAATGCAATTCACTAACATCAACAATTCGGACGAGATCAGGGTAGTACTGAGCGACAAATTTGAGATCATTGACGGGCATCCCCATTTCGACACAAAACATGAAACCATCAATGCCAAACAGGCAGCCGATGAATACATTAAACATACTTACCGGCAGGGGTGGAGTATTTAGAATTGAAATTTCTTATCTCATTATTTCTTAATCATTTTAAAAGGAAAACAAAATGAAGAATCTGATTTATTTAGTGATTGTTGCTTTTGCTTTTGCAGCCTGTGGAGGCCAGCAACCAAAAGCTACAGATGAGCAAGCCGCTGCGGAAGAAGTAGCTGTGGACAATGCACTCACCGAAGCCGAAATTGCCGACGGCTGGATGTTGTTATTTGACGGTAATGAACCCGGCAAATGGCGTGGTTACAACAAAGATTTTTTTCCTAATGGCTGGGAAGTGGCCGATGGCATGTTGCGGTGTATCGGTTCAGGTCGCGGTGAAGCCGGCTCTTTGGTAGGTGGCGACATCATTTACGATGAGAAATTTCAAAACTTTGAGTTGTCCCTCGAGTGGAAGATTTCACCTGGCGGAAACAGCGGTATCTTTTACCTCGCTCAGGAATTGCCCGACAAAACCATCTGGCAAACATCACCCGAAATGCAGGTGCTCGACAACACCACGCATCCCGATGGTCGCGAGGGTGTGCACAGCGCAGGAGCTCTGTATGATATGATCGGCGTTTCGCAGGACAAAGTAAAACCGGTAGGTGAGTGGAACCAGGTGAAAATCCTTGTTTTCAAAGGGCTGGTCGAACACTGGCTGAACGGTGAACTGGTCGTGAAATACCACCTTTGGACTCCCGAATGGTACGACATGGTGGCCAAAAGTAAATTTCCGCAATATAATCCCGACTGGGCTGAAGTTGCTCAGGAAGGTTTTATCGGTTTGCAGGATCACGGCGACGATGTGTGGTACAAAAATATCAAGCTGAAGAGGTTGTAGGATAGAGTCTCAAAACCCTGACAGGTCTGAAAGACTCTTTCAGGTTTGGGAAAATGATTGTTCTCGAAACCTGTCAGGGGACGAAGTACCTGACAGTGTTTTTTTAATCAAATTAATCAATATTTATGTCAAAAAACAAAACGTTCCCGATTTTTCTCGCTTTTCTGGCGATGGGTTTTGGCGATGTAGTTGGTCCTCTGGTCTCACTTGTCAAGGATTCTTTCCAGGTTTCCAATTTCGTGGCTTCGTTGATGACCACCAGTGGATTCATTATGTTTGGTGTGCTTTCGATTCCGTTGGGTGTTTTTCAGGATACCAGGGGAAAAAAGTTTGTGCTTTCGATGGGTTTACTTATCGCACTCTTTGGATTGCTGATTCCCATTGCCTTTGGAATGTACGGACCGGCAGTTGAACTTGAAACCGGCTCCAATATAAAACTTTACGCCCTTTTTGCCTCCATCTTCCTGCTTGGCGCCGGAGCTACAACTCTCCAGGTTGCCGGAAATCCTATCATGCGCGATGTTTCGGATGAAGGAAAATACTCCAGTAACCTTTCACTTGGCCAATCCATCAAAGCCATCGGCTCGTCCATGGGATTTTTAATTCCTCCGGCAGTTGCTGTTTGGTTCGGGCTGGACTGGACAGTACTATTCCCACTATTTGCCATCATCCTTCTCATCACATTCGTTTGGGTCAGAACCATCAACATTAAAGAAATGAAATCTCTGGATGCCATTCCGGCGACTTTTATGTCGAGTGTGTCGTTGTTGAGGAACCCTTTTGTGTTGTCAATGGTAGCGGCCATATTCCTTTACGTCGGTGCAGAGGTATCGATGAGTGCGCAAATTCCCATCTTGATGGCAAATGGTTATGGCATCAGTGATTTTGGTTTATGGCTGGCGTGGGCACTTTTCTTCCTGCCAATTTTTATCGGAAGATTGTCCGGGGCAATCATCCTCAGGTCAATGAAAGCTGGAAAATTTTTGATCATCAGTGTATTGCTTTCGATTTTCGGGATGTTGATGTTGTTTTTTGGGAGCCAGTATTTTGCTTTTGCCGGAATTTTTATGGTTGGCCTCGGCTTTGCCAATATCTTCCCGCTCATATTTTCAATCACAGTGGATACTATGCCCGGGCGTGCCAACGAACTCTCGGGACTGATGGTCATGGCCATTGTTGGAGGGGCAGTAATCCCTCCAATTACAGGTGCTGTAGCGGATATCAGCGTGATGCTGGGGTTTGTGGCGCCGGCCGTTTGTATTTTCTACATCCTTCTGGTAGCCATGAAATCGCTGAAAAAATAACCCTACGGCTAAAGTCATTTTTATGAGAAATCTGATCTGCATTGTTCTGGTCTTTCTGATTTCCTGCTCAACGGAAGAAAAACCATTGATTGAAAAAGTGTTTTTAAATGATGGGTGGGAATTTCATCAATTGAATCCAGATCAACCAACCTGGTATCCGGCAATCATCCCCGGTACTATACATACGGATTTGCTAAAAAATGGCTTGATTAACAATCCTTTTTATGGCTGTAATGAAAAGGAATTGCAATGGATCGGAGAGACGGACTGGACTTACCGGAAAACCTTTCAAATGGATAACGAATTCATTTCGAGACCAAACATGCTTCTCATTTTTGAAGGCCTTGACACCTATGCTGAAGTATTTTTAAATGGACAAAAAATCCTCTCAGCAAATAATATGTTTCGAAAATGGGAGGTGGATTGTAAAAGTTTTTTAATTGAAGGTGAAAATCTACTCGAGATTAATTTTGAATCAGCCGAAAATCGCTTTATCAGGGATTCACTTGCACTCGGATATCCTTTGCCCGGCGGCAAATGGGTGTTTGCCCGCAAAGCAGCCTACCATTTCGGTTGGGACTGGGGGCCAAAATTGGTAACCGCCGGAATCTGGAAACCGGTTTACCTGGAAACATGGAACGATCATCGTCCAGTGGAAATTCAGCTTTTTACAGGGGAAATCACCCGGAAAAAGGCGGAGATCAATACCGAAATTTTCGTCAATTCAGCCATCAGCGAAAAGGCCACTCTGACTGTAACCAAAACCACAACCGGAAAACGACTGGCCAGGAAAGAAATATTTTTAAGCCCTGATCTGCGGAAGTATGTCCTGGATTTTTCTATCCATGATCCAATTCTATGGTGGACTAACGGATTAGGGGAACCCCATCTGTATGAATTGGATTTTGAACTGAAAACGGGTTCAGGCTTTACCTGGTCAAGGCATATTGCTTATGGTATCCGGAAGGTCGAGGTTGTGAATGAAAATGATGAGTATGGTCAATCGTTGTATGTGAAACTCAATGGCGTGCCTGTTTTTATGAAGGGCGCCAATTATATCCCGCAGCACAGTTTTGTTACCGAAGTCAGCGATGACGATTACCGTAAAGTTATTCAAACGGCGGTGGAATCCAATATGAACATGCTGCGTGTCTGGGGAGGCGGTATATATGAAAAGGATATTTTTTACGAACACTGCAGCCGCAATGGCATCCTGGTTTGGCAGGATTTTATGTTTGCCTGCGCCATGTATCCCGGAGATGCTGATTACATCGAAAATGTTAAACAGGAAGCTGTCCGGCAGATCAGGCGACTGCGAAATCACACAAGCCTCGCCATGTGGTGCGGCAACAACGAAGCCGACGAAGGCTGGCATAATTGGCAATGGCAAAAAACACACAACATACTTTCAAATGATTCAGCTACGATATGGCAGGGTTACCGAAACATTTTTCACAAGTTGCTGCCGGAAACCGTTGCTGCCAATGATCCCGGACGTTTTTACCTGCACACTTCCCCAATGCACGGCTGGGGTCGTGCGGAAAGCTTGACCCATGGAAGCGCACATTATTGGGGTGTTTGGTGGGGGAGAGAGCCATTTGAAAAATATCTTGATAAAATTCCGCGCTTTATGAGTGAGTTCGGATTTCAAGCCATGCCCGCATTAGCAACAATCCGCCAGTTTCAGGCAGAAGAGGATGATTTTCTTTTTTCTGATGCCCTGAAATGCCATCAAAAACACCCGACAGGTTATCCTACGATTGATGTTTATCTTGAGCGTGAACATCTTAACCCAAAAAGTTTGGATGAATACATATACTTTAGTCAGCTTGTGCAGGCCAAAGGAATTGGCATGGCCATCGAAGCGCAACGCCGTGCCATGCCTTATTGTATGGGGTCGCTCTATTGGCAGTTGAACGACTGCTGGCCGGTGACCAGTTGGTCGGGAACGGACGTGAACGGAAACCGGAAGGCGTTGCAGTATAAGGTAAAAGAAAACTATCAGGATATCCTTGTTTCTATCCTGATGCATAATGACACCAGTTCCATTTACCTGGTCTCTGACCGGCTTGAAGCAACTGAAGGGAAGTTACAGCTGATGGTATTTGACTTTCACGGTAGCAAGATCTGGAGCTATGAAAGGGGCATAAATATCGCTGCCAATAGTAGTTCGCAGGTCGTTTCTTTTAGCATGAAATCGCTCCTAGGCGGAAATGAAGCGACAAAGTGTTTTCTGAAAGCCACCTTTTCGGATGGCAATGATACGTATCAAAGCATCCAATTTTTCAGGAATTATGGTCAGTTAGTGCTGCCTGAACCAGAGTTGAAATTCGAAGTCGTGCAACTTGAGGATGAATTTGAGATTGAACTGAAAGCAACTGAATTTGTGCCTTTCGTGCATCTTTACCTTACTGAAGGAAATGCCATTTTCAACAAAAACTTCATTCATCTCATGCCCGGCGAGAAATACCGGGTGACCTGCCAATGCAAACTTAATCCTGATGAATTCAGAAAGCAACTTAGGGTTAAAGGTTTGGGAGACTATCTGGCCGGTACCAATTAACAATCAATTCATTTACTGTTCCGATTCCCAAAGTTTAGAGTAATTCGTATAACCCTCGAGCGGGATTTTAATTTGATAGGTCCGCTTTGAACTGTTGGGTAGCGATTCCTGACGCAACCATGGGTTGAAGTACTTGAGCACTTTGTATGTCACATGGTGAGACCGGGCAAAATCTACAAGACTGGGAATTGTTTGGGTCACCTCCACAACTCTGACGGGGATCGGCGGAAAAAGATCCTTTTTATCCATATAAAACCCATAATTTTCGGGATTCTCGAAAATTGTTTTTATGGCCAATATTCTGAAAATGTATCTTGCTGTTTCCTGGTTCAGAAAAAGATCATAATAATTATCAACCTGTTGCTCTGATAGCGATTTTGAAATGCGATTATTACCCGTATTATAGGCAGCAGCTACAAGCGTCCAGTTGCCATAAATTGCGTAAGCGTCTTTTAAATAATTGCATGCAGCATGAGTAGCTTTTTCCAGGTGATAGCGCTCATCAATCCCATCGTTCACCTCAAGACCATACTCACGGGCTGTTGTTGTCATGAACTGCCAAACTCCAGCTGCACCGGCAGGAGAAACAGGATTTTCCAACCCACTTTCAATTAACGCCAGGTACTTAAAATCGTTCGGGATTTTATGCTGTGACAAAATGGGTTCTATGATTGGGAACCAACGATATGAGCGCTTAATCAGCATCATGGTGGATGAATGAAAATAGGTGTTGGAGGTCAACTCGCGGTCAAAATATTCCCGGACTAAAAACATATCTAAAGGAGCAACTTCGCCGCAGAAAGCAATAGTTTCAGGGATTTCGACATTGTAAACCGGTTGAATTTGTTCTCTTGCAAATGGTTTTGCAGCATCATCGGGTGTTGTTTCCTTTTCGCTGAACGCCTGAAAAAGAAATACATTAAAAAGAAAAAAGGCCAGAAGGCCAAAAGGTATCCAGATTGTTTTATTCATTTGGTGAATTGAATTTGAAAATGGGATGTATTAAGGTCCCCGAAAAACGAAAAACCTGTTTAATTATTTGTGATTTGAGCTAAAAAGGGCTATTAAAATTTTCAAAAAGCGGGGACAGTTTATCTTTTTCTGATAGGACAAGTTGATCAGTTTTACCCCAATCAATGGCTAATGTTGGATCATCCCATCGGATACTTCCCTCCGACTTGCTATTATAAACGTTAGTACATTTATAAAAGAAAACTGTATTGTCTTCGAGTGTGAGGAAACCATGTGCAAAACCCTCTGGAATCCAGTACATCCATTTGTTTTTATCACTCAGTACGATAGAGGCCCATTTGCCATAAGTCGGAGATTTTTTCCGGAGGTCGACCGCGACATCAAGCACCGAACCACGCATAACACGTACAAGTTTTCCCTGGCTGAATGGTGGTTTCTGAAAATGTAATCCACGCAGAACATGTTTCATCGATCGTGATTCATTGTCCTGAACAAATGTGGCATTGATTCCGTTTTCAAGAAAAACCTGTTTATTGTACGATTCAAAAAAATAACCCCTTTCATCCTCAAACACTCGCGGTTTGATGATCAGTAAATCCTGAATTTCCGTCTTAAGAATGTCCATAACGGTAAATAAAATTTGGGGTCAAATGTATAAAAATACTCAGGTAAGGCAATTAGGGCTGAGTTTTTTGTTTCCTGATAATTGGGCAGAGTAATATAAATGTGTTGAATTTACCAGTGTTTATTACTGATTAATGAAATAAAAAGCCAAATTTTAGACCGGCAGAAAAACTGACCGGGAAATTATTTGAGCTAACCACGTGCCCGTAATGATAACCCCCATCGGTATTGTCAAAGCCGTAACCTATTCCTGCATAAAAGTCAATGAGCAACGCATTGTCATACACCCATTGCTTACCAAACACCATATTGATAGCGCCGGAGAACACGCTTTTCCTTTCGGTATAATATTGGTAACCAGGAGGGTATCGTGGATCATACTCTTCAAAATCCCGCATGTAAGATGATATTGATATTTCAGGCATAAAATAGCTGCCTTTAAGGATGTGTGCGTAACGCATACCCTGAAGATAAAAATCCGGATTTTTAATGAATCTCAGGCCAAATTTAACAAATGCACCCGATGGGTTATTGTTGTTAGGATCAGTGCCCAGACCAATCAACCCAAGCGAGCCTTCGATGCTTCGACCGGGCTTGAGGCTTCGCTCATACGCGATAGTAGTATTACCTGTGAGTGGAGAGAAGAAATCCACCTTAAGGGCATTTTTCTTCTGGCCTTCATAGTTTTTCGGATCGGACATGGCATCACTGATCGTCAGTTCCCTTCCATCCTCGAAAATTATCTTTACTACTTTATCTTTTTCGATAGCAAAGAAAACATCAGAGGGGTAATCACTTACTGTATATTTAATTTCATTTGAGCCAATTTCTTTTATTTTGCAATTGATAACTTCGAGATTGCGCTTGATGATTTGATCCTGACTGAATAGTGAGAATGGAACAATTGCTAAAAGTATCAAACTGGAAATGAAGATGAACTTATTCATTGTATTTGGGATTTTGTACCGGGTTGTTTTCAATTAATGTGCCAGATTGTGAATTAAAGTAATGAGTTTTTAAATATTGTAAGGGTTAAATTTCAGGTTTTTGTTTAAGTTTGCAGAATAAAATAACTAAAACCAGACAACATTGCCAATCATTGGATCGATAATCAAACGTGCCATCGAACTTCGGAGCATGAGTGTCAAAGAAAACCTGAAAGGATTTGACGGTTGGAAAGCTCAGCAGGCTGTGCTTAACAGGCTGCTCCGAAAAGCGGAGTTTACACATTTTGGCGAGGCCTGCCATTTTTCTGAAATTATTCGTTCTGATAACGTTGTGGAAGCTTTCCAGCGGCAGGTGCCGGTTCATGATTATAATTCTATATTTAAAAATTGGTGGTATCGTTCGCTCAATGGAGAACCCTACGTGACCTGGCCAGGCAAGGTAAAGTATTTTGCCCTTAGTTCGGGAACATCAGAAGCTTCCAGTAAGTATATCCCGGTAACCAATGACGTGCTGAAGTCGATTAAAAGAACCAGTGTAAGGCAATTACTCTCACTTGCTCAATATAATTTTCCTCCTGAGTTTTTTGAAAAAGGGAAGGGTATTTTGATGCTTGGGGGAAGTACCCATTTACAATTTAATGGCAGCTACTATGCAGGCGACCTTTCAGGAATTACTACAGGGAATATTCCGTTTTGGTTCCAGTTTTTTTACAAACCCGGCAGGCGTATTTCAAAAGAGAGGGACTGGACAGTAAAGTTGGAAGAAATTGTAAGGAGAGCTAAAGACTGGGATATTGGTGTAATTGTCGGTGTACCGGCGTGGCTTCAGATTTTGCTTGAAAAGATAATCGAAAAGTACAACCTCAAAAATATCCATGAGATCTGGCCAAACCTCAGTATTTATGTACATGGCGGGGTTTCGTTTGCTCCTTATCACAAAGGCTTCGAACGTTTATTGGGTAAACCGCTGATTTACATGGAAACATATCTTGCCTCCGAAGGCTTTATTGCTTACCAAAAACGACCTGGGGTTGATTCGATGCAAATGTCGCTTGATACCGGTCTTTTCTTTGAGTTTGTTCCTTTCAATAATTCAAATTTCGATGACGAAGGAAACATAAAGAGTAATCCCGAGGCGCTGACGCTCAGCCAGGTGGAAGAGGATAGAGAATATGCTTTGCTGATCAGCTCAAATGCAGGCGCCTGGCGGTACCTGATCGGGGATACGATAAAATTTACTTCGAAAAAACTAAATGAAATCCGGATAACAGGCCGCACAAAACATTACCTGAGCCTTTGCGGGGAGCACCTTTCACAGGAAAATATGAATCGTGCTGTGGAAATGATGTGCCAATCCATGAATATCACGGTGAAAGAGTTTACCGTTGCAGGAATTAAACATGGATCTATGTTTGCTCATAAATGGTTTCTGGGCACAGATGATAACCTGCAGGCAGATGTTGCAAGGGAAATGATAGACAATAATCTTAAAACTCTCAATGACGATTATCGCGTAGAACGCATCGAAGCCATCAAGGATGTCATTGTGGAGGTGCTGCCAACAAGGATATTTTATCAATGGATGCGAGATCATGGAAAAGAGGGGGCTCAAAACAAGTTCCCGCGTGTAATCAAAGCCAAGCTGCTTGAAGAGTGGGAGGCCTATATTCATCAATTTCCCCATTAATCAATTATTGTTTAATCAAAGGAAAAGAAAAACATGAATCCGTTCCTTGAAGGTGCAATTGTTGGTTTAACTTTGGCAGTTTTGCTGGGACCGGCAATGTTCAGCCTGATACAAACAAGTATTCATCGTGGATTCAGATCAGGAGCTATGCTTGCAGCAGGAATTTTCCTGAGCGACCTGACGCTGGTTTTCCTTTGTTTTATGGGCGCCATCCAAATTCTCTCGGATGATAACAACCGCTTTCTTTTTGGATTTATCAGCGGGATGATATTAATTAGTTATGGGATTGTTGCGTTGACACGAAAAATGAAAACTTCCGAAAACGGTGACCTTGTTATCGAAAATGAGTCAAATCGCTTTAAATATATTTTCAAAGGTTTTTTTCTAAATATCACCAACCCTTTCGTGTGGATTTTCTGGATGGGGCTGACTGTTGGAGTCACTTCAAATTATGGTGAAGACACCGGTCAGGCAACTATGTTTTTTTCGGGGACATTATCAACCATCATTTTAACCGACCTGCTCAAAGTTTACGTTGCCAAGTCCATCAAAAGTTTATTAAACCCTGCAAATATCCGTCACCTTAATCAACTTGTAGGGGCATTACTGATAGGCTTTGGAGTTGTTTTGATTGTCAGGACAGTAATGAATCAATACATGGTCAACTAATTCTTAGTCGTATCGCTCCCAATCGGCATCCAGCGGTTTGATATCCTTGATATTCAGTTGCAATGATACATGACCGTTCCATTCGTTTTCCTCGATGTGATAACAAATCGAAAAAGGTTGACCACTTTGAACGATCTGCAATTTATTGCCTTGCTGAAAGGCAATTGCAGCCAATGGAAATCCTGAGATATCGGGATGGATTACACTAAGTTTAAGATGATTTTTGCCAACAACACAGGCAAAGCCGGTGTCCACAACCCCTTCTGTCATGAAGATTGGAGCCATGTTTTCGGGGCCAAACGGCGCAAACTGCTTGAGCACCTTGTAAAATTTGGTGGATATGCTGCTCAACCTGACCATCGCGTCAATTTCGATCTCAGGAATTCTCATTCTCTCTTCAATAGTGCTGGCCACAATGCTTTCAAACTTTTCTTTGAATGCATCAAAGTTTTCAGGTTTTATAGAGAGTCCTGCAGCATATTTATGTCCGCCGAAATGCTCAAGCAAGCTGTAACACTGGTCGATCGCATTGTAAATATCAAAGTCCTTTACCGAGCGTGCCGAGCCGGTTATCAGTCCGTTTGCTTTTGTAAGGATGATGGTCGGACGGTAATATTGTTCGGTAAGACGTGATGCAACAATTCCAAGAACACCTTTATGCCAATCAGGATTGTAAACAATCGTGGCTCTTTTTTCGGCAAATTCGCCGTCTTTAGTGATCACCTCCAAAGCCTGCTGGGTAATTTGTGTGTCAAGGTTTCGTCGTTCGGTATTAAATTGGTTGATCTGCTCGGCTTTTTCAATGGCTGTTTCGATGGTATTGCTGATCAGCAACTCCACCGAGTTTCTGCCGCTTTCCATGCGCCCTGCAGCATTTATGCGCGGACCGATAAGAAATACCAGGTCGCTGATCGAAAGTTTACGGTTAAAAGCAAACTCTTCTTCAACATATTGGAATTCGTTTTTCTTCTTTATATTGCTGTAGTGCAAGATTGCTGTGAAGGCAGGACGGGGGTTGGAGTTTAAAAGTTTCAGACCGTAGTAGGCCAATATCCTGTTTTCGCCTGTGATTGGTACAATGTCAGCGGCAATACTAACTACCACAAGGTCGAGGTATTTCTCCAGCCGCTTGAATGGCATATGATTTTTTTTGGAAAAAGCCTGGACTAGTTTAAAGCCAAGCCCACATCCCGATAACTCATCATAAGGGTAATTGCAGTCTGGTTGTTTTGGATCAAGAATGGCATAAGCTTCAGGCAACTCTTCTCCCGGTCGGTGATGGTCGCAAACGATAAAATCTATTCCCAGGCTGGATGCATAATTTATGTTGTCAATTGCTTTAATACCGCAATCCAATGCTATGATGAGTGTAAAATTGTTTTCGTGGGCAAATTCAATTCCTGCTTTTGAAACGCCATAACCCTCCGAGTAGCGGTCAGGAATGTAAAAATCGACCTCCCGGTAAATGGATTTAAGAAAAGTGTAAACCAGCGCTACAGCCGTTGTTCCATCAACATCATAATCGCCATAGACAAGTATCTTTTCGTGATGACGAATGGCATTTTCGATGCGGTAAACAGCCCTGTCCATGTCCTTCATCAGAAAAGGATCATGAAGTTGCAGAAGTTTTGGCCGGAAAAAAGATCTGGCTTCCTCGAATGTAGTTACACCCCTTTGCACAAGTAAAGTTGTGAGCAGTGTATTGATATTCAATTCACGAGAGAGCTGCTGTACTAATTCCGGATCACCTCTTTCTTTGATTACCCATCGCTTATCCATTAAATAATTTTTTCGTAAAAATAGGAATAATCAGTCAACACTTGAGGAAAAAATATTTTTTAAAATTGGATTTTAAGATGAGTATTTTTCTAAAATACTTAAATTCAAATACATGCATTCAATACAAAATTTGTTTGCTTTTGACATTAACAGGGTTCCATTCGTTGTTAATCCCCAATTATGTAAAAGAATAGACAAATCAATAAAAAAGTAATATCGATTGGGGCAAACATCATTATCCATCAACCCTAAAGGGTCGGGATTTTCAAGCCAGAAAAGTCGGGACTTTCAGCACTAAACACAATAAATCGTTGAAAATCATTGCTCCCGGATTTTATCCCGATACTTTAGGAGGAGTTGGGATCAACATTAAGCGTTTTCTGTCAGGAACAGCATAAAATATTTTCTTAATCAGGGGGCATCAAACAAAATCAGTTAGTTCGGTATTTCATGCCTCTAACTTTTTATTTGGTATTAAAGGAGAAGCAAATCGTTCTTTTTATAATCATCCAGGCACTTTGGGCAAAGGCAACCGGCGTAAGTTTTATTAAGGAATTCCAAGTTTTTGGGTGGTATGTATAGTTTACTACACCAACAATTTCCGGTTGGATTGCAGGTAAATTGTGCCTGGCATTTTGGGCAGATTGAAATTTTGGGTTTATTTGTCGATTTCATGGTTTCAATCAGTAAGCGTGAGACTCACACTGCCAATCTTACCACCAAGGGGGGGGTTCATTTTTGATACTTTGATTTTGGCAGAGACGATTTCGGGAAAACTATTTCTCAACGCATTTAAAATTCTTCTTCCGACATGCTCGAGCAGTTTCGATTTTACAGCCATTTGTTCTTTTACCACAAGAAAAACCTCCTGATAATTGATTGTTTTCGAAAGCTTGTCCAAATTCTCGGCCTCTGTAGTGTCAGTTTCTATCCACAGGTCAACAATAAAACGTGTTCCGATGATCTGTTCTTCGCTGAAACAACCATGATAAGCAAAGAACTCCATATTTTCAAGCGCAATTTGTGCCATATTTTTACCCAATTTTTTTGATTCCTGACTCAATCCTATCGACGAATTCCGCTTTTCCAATCATTTCGGCGATCAGCATCAGGTCGGGGCCAAATCCGCCACCCACTAAAAGCAACCTGAGTGCATTCATAACGATACCCATCCCAAGCGATTTTTCCTCTACAAAATGATGAATTATTTCTTTGATTTTATCCGCTTTGAAGTCATCAATGTCAATCATCCTGTCTTTCAACTCAATCATTATTGCAGGTAAATCAGCTTTCCAAC
Organism: Bacteroidales bacterium; assembly: GCA_014860585.1. Taxonomy (NCBI): domain Bacteria; kingdom Pseudomonadati; phylum Bacteroidota; class Bacteroidia; order Bacteroidales; species Bacteroidales bacterium. The sequence goes on from JACZJL010000053.1 coordinate 18,591, forward strand.
GCTTTTTAACTACTTGTTCATCGTAACTTTTCGGCGACTGAAAAAAGAATGAAGACTGTTCCCAGAAATCTGAGATGAAATTTGCCCGTTCTTTAATGATTCCTACTACTTTTTCCACATATTCCGGCTTAGCTTCAACCCCTTTTTCACGAAGTTTGGGTAAATAAAGACGGGCAAGTTCAGCATCACTTTTCCCCACCAAATATTTATGATTAAACCATTTGGCTTTTTCAGGATCGAATTTTGAACCCGATTTTCCAACACGCTCCAGTGAAAATTCTTTGGCCAGTTCATCCATTGAAAATATTTCCTGTTCTGTACCAGGGTTCCAGCCAAGGAAGGCCAACATATTAATGAAAGCATCCGGAAAATACCCTGATTCTCTGTAACCACTCGAAAATTCGCCGGTTGACGGGTCTTTCCATTGCAGTGGAAAGACCGGGAATCCAAGCCTGTCGCCGTCCCGTTTACTCAATTTGCCGTTGCCGTCAGGCTTGAGAAGTAAAGGAAGATGTGCAAACTGTGGTGCTTCCCATCCAAAACAACGGTAAAGGAATATATGAAGAGGAGCTGAAGGCAGCCATTCTTCACCTCTTATCACATGGCTGATTTCCATCAGGTGGTCATCAACGATATTGGCAAGGTGATACGTGGGCATCCCATCGGATTTGAACAAGACCTTATCGTCGAGCATTTCTGACTTTACTTCCACCCTGCCACGAATCAAGTCGTTAACAACAATGGTCTCATGGGCCGGTATCTTAATCCTGATTACATAGGGTTCTCCAGAACCTAATCGCCGTTGGATTTCAGCTTCACCCATTGTTAGCGAGTTTTTCATTGTATCGCGTGTGGTCACGTCGTATTGCTGACTGGAAGATTTTTCAGTCTTCAAACGATCACGCATTGTATCCAACTCTTCCGGTGTATCGAAAGCATAGTAAGCGTTGCCTGAGGCCACCAACTGATTGGCATATTGAGCATACAGTGCTTTGCGTTCCGACTGCCTGTAGGGTGCATATTTCCCTCCGTTATCAGGCCCTTCATCATAAAGGATACCGCACCATTTCAGCGATTCGATGATGTACTCCTCTGCACCCGGTACATAACGCAGCTGGTCGGTGTCTTCGATACGGAGCAGAAAAGTTCCGTTATACCTTTTGGCAAAGAGGTAATTGTATAAAGCAGTTCTTACACCACCGATGTGCAGCGGTCCGGTAGGACTTGGCGCAAAGCGCACCCTTACGGGTTTATCATTATTCATCTGTGAAAATTTTCGGCAAAGATAATGGTTGATTTCGGATCTGATGATTTCCGGATTTTCAGGTTAAAACAGCCTCTTTCGCGAAAAAATATACTTTTGCTGTTGATTTTTAGTTTGGCCCCATAGTTCAATGGATAGAATTTCAGATTCCGGTTCTGACGATGTGGGTTCGAATCCCGCTGGGGTCACAACTGTCCGGTTTTTAAAAACAAAAAACCACCAAGCCATTGGGTATCCAGCTTGGTGGTTTTTTATGGTTTTAAACCTTTTGTTATATCGCTTCCAACTTCACATCCACTGTCACTTCGATAGATTCGGCAATATTGTTGACAACAGCGCCGGGAATTTTAATTTCGTAATCGGCCACTTTGACGTTGAATTTTGAAAAACCCTGAATCACACCACCCTTGACAGTGAAAGTTCCTTTTTCGGCAATGTCTTTGGTTACGCCATGAATAGTCAGTTTTCCCTCAACATTGGCATCGTAGGTTCCATCTTTAGAAAAATCCAAATCAGCAAGATTGGTAACTTTTCCCTGGAAGGAAGCATTTGGAAAATTATGGGATTCCAAATAGTTTTCGTTAAAATGCTCCTGCATCAGCGCCTTTTCAAATTCAAAGGATTTGATAAGAACCCTGAAAACAAAATCACCCGTTTGTAAATCAAGGGCAGCATTCACCTGGCGGTTGTGGGCTTCAATATCCTCAACTGGTGTTGATGAAAAGAAGCGGATATGACCATTTTTGGTCATGTATTTCTGCGAGTAAGCAACGTTGGTTGATAACAGAAGTGCCAAAATTGAAATGAAAATTGTTTTCATACTTATAAAGAATTAAATGATTGATATTGAACTAATTTACTATAGATCCTTTTTCAAGAATCACGTCGGTTTCGTTATAGCCTGTGCAAAAGCCTTTTATAGTGATTTCTTTACCGATTCCAAGGTTAATCAGCGGCTGAGCGTACTCCGGTAACATAGTAATCCGAACTCCTTCGGGGCCAAACATCCCTTCGTCAAACTCAAAAACGGCCACCGTTAGATCGTCGGGGGTATCGATCTTGGTAAGCACTCCGGTAACTTCCAATAACTTCCCGTTAAATCTTTCAACTGCAGTGATATTGTCATCTTTGTAAGATTGAAAAAGATCGCTTGCAACAACACTAAAGTCAGCCTTTTGATTCTCAAAGTCAGGGTGAGGTTTGTTGTAAAAAAATTTATAAACAACGAAAAGTGCGATGAGTCCTACAATTACAAGTGTTCCGATTACTTTAATCCATGTTTTCATGGGCGTTGTATTTTGATTTTTAGTGAATGAATATAAAACATGGTCATTCAGTAAATGATCAGAAAAGGTGGGAAATAAACAGGTATTAAGGTAATAAGTTGTTGGATTATGATTTTTTAACTTGTTACCTATCATCTACATTTTGAAAGCCTTTGGTTTTACGATTGTAAATACTCTTGAAATGTTAAATCCGAAATAAACGTCGCCTTTGTTCCATTTACCAGCAGTTTCGGTGATGAAACCACTCTCAAAAATTGGATCGGAATTGGTGCAAAACAGCTGGAATACATGGCCGCCGGTTTCAAGATCAAAACCAATGGAAAAGGAATTATCAGTGGGTGTTGAGATAATCTGGTCGGGGAAAACATACCAGTACTCTGCATTCAGTGATGCACGGCTGGACAATTTTACACGTCCGCCAAACCCTGTGGCAAAGATGTCGTTTTTATCCTCTTCGGTAAGTACTAAATTTTTATGCACAAGTGTTGGTGTAATTTGAAATGAAAGACCAGGACTAAATTTGCGGGCAATAAGCAGTTGATGCGTAAAAGCCAACCTTGATGAGAAATAGTTTTCCCGGTCAGGTTCAGCCCACTTCAGGGAGTTCAATGAAATGCTGCCGAAATAGGTGACTGCAATGGGCATTACTTTCGCACCGGTGCTTTGCCTGAGAATCTTCCCTTTAATAAAGCCATCGAAAGTTTTTTTATAAGAACTTCGGCCAATACCAACAGCGAGCCGGTCATTGATCCCGTACTCGAAACCAAGTCGAATGTTGGCCTGATCTAAGCCCCAGAATTCGTAAGCCCCGGAATTTATCTTTCCAAAGTGGTGCTGGATCAGGAACATCAGCACCCCGGGAGCAGGATTTTCGATTGAGTGCCCCAATACAAGGCGCGTTGTTTTGAACGTTGCCGTCTCGAATTCCACGGTTTCAGGTTCATCACCAAACAGGTCCATCAGGTCGGTCTGGGCATTTAGTTTACTTGTTGCCAGGCAAATAAAAACGAATGACAACATCAGGGTGAAATATTTTACTGTTTTCATCTTCATATCGATTAATGAGTTTTGATGGATTAGTTATTTGGCGCCCCGGCATTGAGCCATGCATCAATTTTTGCAAGGTCACACGAATTTAGTTTGTTACCACCTTTAGGCATTGGTGACCACGGCGATACATGATTGATTGCCCCTCTGAAACTTCCATTGGCTATGATAGGCTGCAATCCATCATAAGAGTCTGTGATAATACCTGCGGTTGGTGCGCTTGAATTATGACAGGCATTGCAATTGTTTGCCAAAATCGGCGCAACAGTTAATGAGTAGGTAACGCTCGTCGTGTCGCAGCTGGTAGGGTTTGGATAAAGGTATTCTTCGCTGTCATAATAACATGAATTGGTGATGATAATCACCACAATCATGATGATTGTTATTGGTAAAAGTGACTTAAATTTAATTATTTGGCGTTCCATCGTTTATCCATTTTTGAATTTGAGAAATATTGCAGTCCGAAAGCTTAGCTCCGTTTTTTGGCATCGGCGAGTAGCCTTGTTCGTGCCGGATAGCGCCCATTAACGACCCGTTGTTTGCAACTGCAACAAGGTCTGTGTGGTTGGTAAGGCTGATTCCGCCCGATGGCGAGCCGCCACTGTGGCATCCATAGCAACGGTTTTGTATGATCGGCCATATTGTAGCCGAAAAAGTAACATTGACCGAATCACATTCAATATCATCACAATAATTGTTCAGCGCACCCTGCATGATCCATTTGTAAACAGCATTGGTTTGCTCTGTTGTTAATGGATTTCTTGGTGGTGGTGGCATTCTTTTATCAGGATCATCTTCAACCATCACTTCGTACAAATCGCTGCCATCTGCATTGAAAGGTCTGACATTTGCTGTGCTCATGATTCTGGCATAATCGGTCAGGATAACACCATCCGATGCTGAAGCTTCATCATGACAACCGGAAATGGCGCAGGAGGACTGCAATAACGGGAGAATGGTATTTTGAAAATAGACCGTATCCGGATCGCAGGGAATACCTCCCGGAGGGAAAATAAAAGTTGTATCCCGAATCCAGATTTCAAATTTGGCAATATCGCATTCCGATAATTTGACCCCTGTGGGCGGCATGGGTGAAAACCCTGCCTCATGCCTGATAGCTCCCAGTAAAGTGCCGTTTTCGGCAATGATTGCAACTGTATTAAAATCCGTGAAATCCATTCCTCCAGAAGGGCTTGCACCACTGTGACAACTGATGCAATTCTGATCTAAAACAGGATACACACTCCCGGGATAGGTTACATTGGCTGTGTCACAAACTTCTGGCGGTAGGATTGGCCCGGCCTCAGGTTCATGTTTGCAGGAGCCAATAAACAAGAGCCCGGCAGACGTCATGGCTAAAACAAATAGAAAAAAAGGACTTTTCATTTTCCTGAGTTTTAGGATAAGCATAATAAGTAATCAGATGCAATATTACAAATAAAAATGTAATAATGGGGTTAAAGCATTATCCAGTTATGGTTTTCTCCCAAAATTCAATTAAGTGTTTGAAAGTGATTGAGTGCCGGATTATACCAAAAATCCATACTTTTGTCGCGAAAAGAGAGATTAAAAATGGAACATAAAATTTTACTTTACAATACATTAAGCCGCAGGAAAGAGGTTCTCGAGCCTTTGAACCCTCCACATGTCGGATTATATGTTTGCGGGCCTACTGTGTATGGTGATGCGCACCTGGGTCATGCAAGGCCTGCGGTCACCTTCGACCTGGTTTTTCGCTACCTGCTTCACCTTGGTTATAAGGTCAGGTATGTGCGCAATATTACCGATGTTGGCCATCTTGAAAATGATGCCGATCAGGGTGAAGATAAAGTTGCAAAAAAAGCCCGCATCGAGCAACTTGAGCCCATGGAGATCGTACAGTATTTCACCTTGAGATACCACAAAAACATGGAGCAGCTCAATGTACAGCCCCCCAGCATTGAGCCACATGCTTCCGGTCATATTATTGAACAAATTGAAATGGTGAAAAAAATCCTCGATTCGGGTTTTGCCTACGAAAAGAATGGCTCAGTATATTTTGATGTGGTGAAATACAATACCAAAAACAATTACGGGAAATTGTCCGGAAGATCAATAGAAGAGACACTCGAAAACACCCGTGAACTGGCTGGCCAGGAAGAAAAGCAGAGCCAGGTGGATTTTGCCATCTGGAAAAAAGCTTCCCCTGAGCACATCATGCGCTGGCCTTCGCCCTGGAGCGACGGATTCCCGGGTTGGCATCTTGAATGCACTGCTATGGGCTGCAAATATTTGGGAGAAAGGTTCGATATTCATGGCGGAGGAATGGACCTGATTTTCCCGCATCATGAGTCAGAAATTGCCCAGGCTGTTGCTGCTAATGGTCATGATCACGTTCACTATTGGATGCACAACAACATGATAACTATTGACGGACAGAAAATGGGCAAGTCGCTCAATAACTTCATCACCCTGAATCAATTTTTCAATGGTGAGCATGAACTCCTCGAACAGGCTTATGACCCAATGACCATCAGGTTCTTTATTTTGCAGGCACACTACCGCAGTACACTCGATTTCTCAAATGATGCCTTAAAAGCTGCTAAAAAGGGATTAAAGCGACTTTTGGCCGCCTCCGAAACGTTGGAAAAACTCAAACCCACCGACAAATCCACAGTCGAAATAGATTCATGGCGGACGAAGTGTTACGAGGCAATGAATGACGACTTTAACAGCCCGATCACCATAGCTCATCTTTTTGATGCCGTGCGTATGATCAATTCGATCAATGACGGTAAGGATACCATCACTTTACAAGACATGGAACTGCTAAGAATGACCTTCCATGTTTTTTTGTTCGAGATTCTTGGGTTAAAATCTGATGAACAGCATTCATCAGCCAATGAAGAACTTATCGAAGGGCTGATGCAGACCATTCTCGACATCCGCAAAGAAGCCAAATTGAAGAAAGACTGGCCAACAGCCGATAAAATCCGCGATCACCTCAACGAATTAAGCATCGAAGTGAAAGACACAAAAGATGGGGTAACCTGGGGAGTGAAAGGGTAATACCGATTGCACTTTCAATATAGTCCAATTTCGACTTCGTCTCATTGTACTATTTTCAAGTAGCATCGGCATTTACTCCCGAATATTCGGGATAAAATTATAAAATGGTCCAAACCATTTTATAATTACAATTGGTATAAAATGTAAACGAAAAATACTCCCTGCTTTGGTTGAATGAAAAAGGCTTGCAACTACTATGGTTACAAGCCTTTTTGTTTTTTGATGTGGAGCGTATGGGAATCGAACCCATGACCTTTAGACTGCCAGTCTAACGCTCTAGCCAACTGAGCTAACGCCCCAGGATTTCAAAAATCAGGTTGCAAAAATAGAATTTTTCTGATCAGGCAGTGATTTTTTTCTTGGGAAAATTTCCACTACCCGGTTTACTGAATATGATGACCAATCCGGCAATGATGAAAGGAATGCTAAGCCATTGTCCCATATTCAGGATCATGTTGGTCTCAAAAGCTACCTGAGGTTCTTTTACAAATTCGATTAAAAACCTTACTGTAAAAAGCAAGATAAGAAACATTCCGAAAATGAATCCTAATCTGGGTTTTCCGTCTGTTTTCCAATAATACCACAACAGATATCCAAAAATGGCCAGGTAGCTTAACCCTTCATAGATTTGGGTCGGATGTCTTGGCAAATTGTCTTCGGAGGTGAAAATGAATCCCCAGGGCATTGTTGTTACTTCACCATAAATTTCAGAGTTCATCAGGTTGCCCATCCGGATAAAGAAACCAGCAAGGGCAACTACAATTACCAGGCGATCGAGTACCCAGAAATATGGTTTTTTATTTTTTCGCGAAAAAAGCCAAATGGCTATCAAAATTCCAATTGCTGCGCCGTGTGAGGCGAGTCCTCCTTCCCAAACCTTGAATATGGAAACAGGATCACGAAGGAAATAGGAAGGCTCGTAAAATAGAACATGACCGAATCTTGCCCCAACGATGGTGGCGATAAAAACATACATAGCCAGTTGATCCAATAAAGTGACCGGTAGTTTTTCGTGTTTAAAAATCCGTATCAGGACAATGTAACCAAAAAAGAACGCTGAGGCAAAGAGCAGTCCGTACCACCTGACAGGAAGCAACCCCGGGAAAATTTCCGGGTTTACACTCCAATGGATATAAGTGAGCAGCATAATAATTAATTTTTGGCAAAGATAAACTTTAGAAGAGATTTGGAATGCGTCAAATTTCAGAAGATAATTTTCGGAATTTTATGCATACACAAGGGAGCAAAGTGTATTAAAGATCAGAAGGGATATCCGATTCCAAAGCTCCAGATGACGTCCCTCATTTTCAGGTTATTTGCACGCCATCTCTCACCTTTGGGATAGGAAGGGTCTTTCAACGGTGCAGCGGCATCAACCCTGAATATGAAAAAAGAGAAATCAAGACGAAATCCTATTCCTGCATTAACCGCCAACTCACTGAGGAATTCATTCATTTCAAATTTACCTCCGGGGTAACTTTCGCTGTTATTCAGCAGCCAGATATTGCCTACATCGGCAAACAATGCGCCTTTAAAATAACTGTAAACCGGAAAGCGGTATTCGAGGTTGGTTTCAATGGCCAGGTCGCCCATTTTTTCAAAATAAACACCTGTGGTATCCACGAAAGAACCCGGTCCGAGTGAGCGGTATTTCCATCCTCTCATATCGTTCGCCCCACCCATGTAAAACCCTTTTTCAAATGGCAACACTTCTGAATTGTTGTAAGCAATACCTATTCCGGCCATAGTGCGGTAAACCAGAGTGTTATCTTCTCCTAAGGCAAAGTAGTATCTGAAGTCTGCATCAGTACGCACAAACTGGGCAAAAGGGATATTCCAGATCACTGATTCACCTGATTCATTGGTATCAGAACCACTTAGCCTGTTAATCATTTGCAGAAAGTTACCTGCTGTTTCTATGCTCCAGCGCAAATATTTAAAATTTTGAACTTTTCCCCGCTCCTGGTTATTGAAAATGTAGATGTATTTAGCCGACATAATAAAATGATCGGTGTATTGATTGGTCAATCGCGGGTCATTCAATTCTTCAAGACGCCGCACAAAACTGGAGTCGGGGAAAATGGACACAGAATTTAAATCCACAAGGGTCAGATTGTGGCTTTTAAAACGTCCGATCCTCCAGTTGTAACCATAGGAAATATTGGTGACATAGTTTTTGTAGTCAGGTCTGTTTTGATAATTTATACCCAGTGTAACCGTCGTTCTGGGTCTGATTACATTTGGCATCTTTTCGAGAGAAACGGGCAGAACAAACTTGGGAAAATCTAAACTGGCCTCAGCTCCGGTTTGAATGGTGTTGAAAAACAGCAGTACATCATCACGAGAAGTTCCACCTTGCTGCCATTCAACACCTCCGGTCAGTTTAAGGGTAAGCACTTCACCTCCTCTGAAAATATTGAGATTCTGGTAAACAAAATTGCCGGCCATTCCAAGTTTACCGCCTGATGTTGTGCCTTCAGTTTCAACAGAAAATGATTGCACAGGTCGTCGGGTTAGGTTGATTAATGCATTTAGGTAATAATGATCATTATCAGGTATCTTATCCGGGTTATTGATCTCCCTGAACTGAAGGGAAGTATAACCGTAAAGTGCAAGGCTGGACAACTGACGGTATGTATTCTCTTCCTGTTTCTCGGAATAGAGTTTCAGTGGTTCAAGGAATATTGAATTACGGATTAATGAGGGGCGTATCCTGAGTTGGTCGCTGTAATAAAACAGATACCTGCTGATACCGTTTTCAGAAATTGTATCAAGAAAAAAGCGCATTTTAGAGGTATCGCTTTTGATGGGATTAAATTCGGTGTTGATCGAAATCTTGTTTAGATAATATTTCCGATGATTGGTTTCAACAACCTTTGAGTCATCAGTTTCGCTCACTGATTGTGCTTGCTGGATGCTGGTATAAATTTTTAATGTATGATTTCCAAAAGCACTATCGACCTCATAAAAAACGAATTCAGGGGAGAAGAAGTAATAACCGTGATTTCTTAAAAGGCTTGTGATGCGAAATCTCTCATCATCCATTAGCGATGCGTTATAAATCTGGTTTTTTTTAATTAAGGACTTATCAAGTTGCTGTGAAAAAATGCGATCTATCGCCGTATCCTGTATGAAATGCTCTATATCATTAATAATGTAAGGCCTTGCAAGACTGATGGAGTAAGTTACTGTCGCTTTTTTTCGCTTAATAGTCACGGCTGTATCAATGACTGAGTTGAAGAAACCATAATTGTTAAGGTAGAGACGTAATTGATACACCGAGCGGTCGATCGAATAAAGGTCTAAAAGAGCTGGCTCTTTTCCGAAATTTTTGTTGATCCACCGTTTAAATTTTGTGTCCTTACCTAATGTGGTATCAGAATAAAACATCTCACCTAACCGGAAAATCCCAACAAATCGCTTGTTTGGTTTTTGTTGAATCAGTGCCGGGAGGTCTTCTTCTTCAAAATTTAGTTTACGAAGACCGGACTTTGTTTTATCGAGTTTTATCTCGTTCCGCACCAGCATATAATCGCCCTCCTTAAGCTGTTTGGTGACTCTGCAACTACTGAAAACCAGCAGCATCAGCGCGATGAGTAACAGATGAGGACGATATTTTTTCAAGAATACAGTTTTGGTATTTCAAACACAAAAGTAAAGGAAAAATTTCCTCATAGTTGAATTTTGAAGACAGACTGTAATAAAGAGCGGTTTTGTTCCAGGCTGGAATAAAAAAACCGGCGTTCCATCTCAGGAAGGCCGGTTTCTAAGAATTCATCCAAACGGATTTTACGAAATCTTTATTTCTTTGGTAACTTTTGCCTCTTGTTTTTTAGGTAAAACCACCTTTAGGATTCCATCAGTCATATCAGCCTTAATTTTCTCTTTATCAATGGTGTCGGGCAAAGTGAACGTGCGGCAAAAAGTTCCGTAAACAAATTCCCTTCTGTTGTACTTAATCCCATTTTCAGGTTGCTCGTTTGCTTTCTTTTTCGATTGGATATTCAGGATGTTTTTTTCAAGATCGATCTGAATGTCCTCTTTCTTTACTCCAGGCAAAGCAAGGTGTAGCTCAAAACTCTCATTTTTCTCCAAAATATTGGTCGATGGTGTGCAATCGTAAGACCTTCTCTCCATCTTCTCATTTGCGCTGTCTCTGAACAGGTTATCAAACAGGTCAGATAGCGGGGATTCAGGATTCCATCTCATCATTGTCATAATATTACTCCTTTCTGGTTAAGTTATGTAGTTGATTAAATTTTCCGAGCGGATTTTCAATTTTTATACCACCACCAAAAAATCCTTGATTTAAAAAAAAATCAAGTCAATTTGTCGGAAAGACCAATGAAAGCCGACACTTTGTCGGATAATTTTGATGCGGGTATTTGTAGATTGTATGATTTTAAACTTAAAACCAATAGAACACCTTTTCTTTTTTCGTGTTAAATGGTCAGGTTTAAAAACTTTATCCATTTTTGCAGCACCATTAATGATCAATTTTCCATGACCGATAAGCACATTAGAATCCTGAGTATCTTTAAATTTAAAAGGGTGATCATCCCTGTAATACTCGGTTTGGGTGTGGTAGCTTATCTGGTATTTAAGGATTTCGATCCTGAGCCATTTTATAAAATCCAATGGACAACCTACACGGCACTTTGGATTTTTATAGCCCTGCTGATGGTTGTTACGCGTGATGTAGCTTACATGTATCGTATCCGATTGCTAACAGACAAGCAACTCTCCTGGCGGCATTCGTTCGATGTAATTATGCTTTGGGAATTCGCTTCCTCAGTAACACCAAGTGTTGTTGGTGGATCGGCAGCAGCACTGTACATAGTTTCAAAAGAAGGAATCCGACCGGGAAGAGCTACTGCCATTGTCATGATCACTGCACTGCTTGATGAGTTATTTTATATTGTCATGGTTCCCCTGGTAATACTAATTGCTGGAACAAGCCTTCTATTCAAGAGTGATACGAGCTATCTTTTTGTGAATACAAAAATTGGGATGCAGGGAATTTTTATCCTAGGATATCTTTTTATTTTGGTATTGACCTTTATTATTTCATATGGGGTTTTCATCAAACCCAGGGGATTCAAATGGATTTTGCTGCGCTTATTCAAGATCCCCTTTTTGCGCAAGTGGCGCACTCAGGCAGGACAGGCAGGAGATGACATTATCACCACATCTGCTGAAATGCGCGGTAAACCGATAATTTTCTGGATCAGGGCGTTTATGGCTACTTTTTTTTCATGGACTGCGCGTTTTTGGGTGGTCAATTTCCTTATACTTTCCATCACACCGGTTGGTCAGCATTTTCTGATTTATGCCCGACAACTGGTGATGTGGGTTATTATGCTCATTAGCCCGACACCCGGAAGCAGTGGCGTTGCTGAGTTTTTGTTTTCTGATTTCCTTGGCGATTTTATCCCGGTCGGTTTAACTGCGGCTGTTGCTTTATTGTGGAGGCTTCTCAGTTACTATCCTTACATTATTATTGGAGCAATCGTTTTGCCCAACTGGATTAAGCGGGTCTATCTTACCAAACAAAACCAGGATGCCTCTCAAGCTCCCAAATCATAAGACTTATCCGGGATCATCGGGCAAATTAAAGCCAGGCTTGCCTTTGATTATTTTTTGAAAACCGGTTTTTCAAAGCGATATTGATGAATTATTTGAGCACAATCTTTTCTGTAAATGAATGCTGGCCTTCGTGAACAGACACCAGGTAGGTTCCCTTTTGTAGCCAGGCAAGATCAATAACTTCAATTTCGCCTGCCATTGATTTTTTCTCAAAAATCAGTTTCCCTGAAATATCAGAAATCCTGAGGTTGATTTCTTTTTGCTCAATAAAAGTGAGATCAACATGGATCAGACCGTTTGATGGATTAGGATAAATACTCAATGTTGGGTTCGATTGTTCCTGAACAGCCACGCCCGGATCGAGCAGGAATTCAGCCGTATAAAACCCACGCCCATGGGTTGCAGCCAAAACAGTGTTGTCGGAATCTCTGAGTGTTAGCATATCCACCCTCACATTGGCCATTCCCTGGGCATCCTGAACCCAGGACACATTTGGAGCATTGACCCAGTTGGTGGTCCAGATTCCAAGTTCGGTGGCAAGCATCACCTGGTTGTCATTTTCAGGATGATATATTGCCCAGCGGACGGGAATGTCGGGCATATCCCCGGAAACGTTTTGCCATGTTTGTCCACCATCTATGGTTTGCCATAAAGCCTCAACACCATAATTGGAAAATGTGACCAGTAAAATGTCCTCAGTTGATCCCACCGCAATACATGAAACATAAGCGGTTGGGAATTCGTTTCCGGTAATTTCAACGGTTTGAGGATTTGCATGAGCATTCGTTGACTTGTAAACCCTTCCGGCCTGCGTTCCGATATAAAGGTTTGAAGTTCCGGCAGGGGCATGAGGAGAGGCTTTGATGTGTGAATAATAAACATTGGTATTCGTGGTTAAACCAATAAAATCACCATTTGTGTTATAGGGAATTCCGCTGATCCGAAGCAGGGAGTTGGGATTTTCCCCAGAAAAACTGACTGCATTGGCAAACAATGTATTGGTTTTAACATCAAAATCGGCAGGGTTAATAAAAACACCACTTTCGTAATCGAGACTGGTAAGATAATTAAAATTCATAAAAACATAATACCTGTTATAATAGATGGAAGTCAGCATCAACGGGTCTGCATCGTCGAAGAAACAGGCAGCGCCATCGCCACCACTGATCATATTGTTGATGGTAAGGGGCTGACCGGTGTAGAGCAGGGTGCCGTTGTCCTGCAATCCGCCAACGTAATTGGTCGAACCTGTCTGGGGGGTTATGGCTCCAGTGTATAACTGCAGGGTGTTGTAGCCCTGGTTTTTTTCCAAAAAAGCAGGATATCCGGCTGTGGCTGTTTCGGTATAAAAAACACCTCCGTCATTGCAGGTTATAAAGGTTGTCGAACTTCCCGGTTTGAACTGAATATCATGCTGGTCGGCATGGAGGTATTGATCCCCACCACCTGAATACATCAGTGACCAATCGGAAATCTTTGTCCATGAGGTACCGCTGTTCACTGATTTCCACATATCGAGCCCACCGGTGAAAATGCGGTTGGCATTATTAGGATCAACCTTTAAAACGAATGCATGCCATGCTAATGTTGACCAGTCGGAAGCAGGCAGGGGAAGTGTAGACCATGTTTCACCTTTGTTCGTCGATTTCAGGATATAGCGACCGCGGTAATAATTGAAATAGTTATTGTATCCGGCAGCAATCTGGGCATAAACCACATTGGCATCCGATGGTGCAGCCGCAACCATCACGCGGGCCGGAATATTGTATTGTGCATGGTTTTTAATGTATTCAGCATATTGATCAATTACTGTCCATGTTCCGCTAAAACCATCGTCAGAGTAAAGAATAACCGCACCTCCTTCAATATCCACGTTTTGCATGGTTCCTACATAAATCCTTCCATCGGTACCCAGTTCAATATCAGATACGGCATATGGAGCTCCGTATCCCGGGATGTCTGGAAGTACCTGTTCCCACGTCAGGCCGTTATCTTCCGAGCGGAAAAGGCCATCGGAAGGATAGCTGTAGTGAACGCTCCCCTTGTAAACGCCCGAAACCACACCAGCATAGATAACACTTTGCCCCTCTTCATTTCTGACAACAATATCTGTAACATATTCAAAGTCGAGAGTTGATTCCATCAGCGACCAGGTTTGTCCTCCGTCGGTCGAACGCCAGATCCCGTCACCAATGCCGGATGATTCCCGATAAATAATCAGTGCGGTTTCTGCCTCACCCGTTCCTACGTAAAATGTTGTTGGATTGTTTGGGTCATAAGTAATGCAACTGATGTTAAGGGAACTCCAGAAATCGTTGACGGGTTCCCATTCCACCATATCGTTGGTAATATCGGTGCGGTACCAGAGGCCGCCGGTCACGCCTCCCGCCCAGACTTTCCTGCCGGCAGGATCATTCGGGTCCCACATGATAGCCCTGGTGCGACCTCCCATATTGGCTGAAGTTCCATTCCATTGCAACGGATTTGTCAGCCTGGCTTTGGGATTTTTTTCAAGTTCCTGATACACTCGCATCAACCGTTCTTTTGGAACAATTCCTGATTTTGGATCAAAAGTCATGAAAAAGTCCTGGATTGCAGCTTTATCGGGTTGTGCAGGCTTTGGCAGATTTTTTATGTCTCTGGCAACGTAGTCAGGAATTTTCGACATTCTTTCGCTGAGCTGCCGTTCATAAATTTCCCGGTAGTCATTTTCGTTGTTTAAAAGTTTGGAAACAATGAAGGAACCAACAGCAATAACCACTGCGGCCAACCAAAGTTTGTTAGTGAGGGAAAGTCGGGTAAAGGAAATCATTTCAAATTCTTTTTTATGAATTAATAAGTCACAAAATTACAAAAGTTTGCTTTCTGATGGATAAACCGTATCTCACTCAAAACGATCAGGAGGTTGTCTCAAAGATTACTTAAACGCTTTTTCAAGCAGCCCGTCGCCTTTTAATGTAAGGCGGTCGAAATATGCCGGTACCACTTTTCCTGTGAGTTTATCCACATAAAGTTGTGCAAGGTACTGTCCGAGCATGAAGCCCTGGCCGCGCAGACCGATGAATAATCCTGCGTTAGGATCAACGATCATGCGCGGCTCAACATAGTAGCCTGCCCAGACTGCCTGGAAGCCGACCGATGACAGTTCCGGAATCCAATCCACAAAAATTTCCGATACAATTTCAAGGAAATCTTTCGAGTTGATTTTAAGATTTTTGTCAGTTTCATAGGGTTCGATATGCGGTGACGCACATCCGATAATCTGTCCTGTTTCGCCCAATTGCTGACCATAAACAGCAGTGAAACCTTTGTATTGCCGACGGTCAATCATCATGGGTAGTGGAATGCCATTTTTTCCCATCATAGGGAGGCGACGGGTGATAAATGCCTGGTGTTTAACAGGGTAAATACCGGTTTCTATACCGAGCTTTTTAGCAAATCGATCCCCCTGGGGTCCCATCGCGTTGATAAAACAATCGGTTTCATACTCGATGTATTCGCGGTCGTGTGTTTTAACAAGTACGGTGTAAGTATTTCCCGTTTTGTGTATGTCTATCATTTCGCAGTCTTCTTGTATCTCCCCACCATGTTTGATCCCGATCTGGCGGATCAGGTCAACCACTTTGCCTGGTGTTGCCTGCCAGCAATTTTTAGTGATCAGTGCAGCCAGGTAGGTTTTCAGGTTTGGATTAAAATGAGGAGAGACTTCTTTCCGGAAGTCTTTTGGCTCAATCATGTAGGCATCCGACCAGGCCATCGACGCTTCAAGAGCTTTCAGAAGCTGTTCGTTGTGAGCAAAAGTTACGTAATCGATCGGACGAAAATCGATGTTGCCAATTTCCTGTAGTTCCTTGAATATTTCGAGGTTTTTCACGGCTATATCCGACAGTTCAGGCAGACTGAAATTTGGGCGGCCACCGGCGATATTGCGCCATGAAGCGCCACGGCCATAGTTGGCCAGTACTGGCTTCATACCTGCTTCAGCCAGGTAACGGAATAAGGCGCTGCCCCCGATGCCCCCGCCGGCAACCAGCGTGTTTACTTTTATTTTTTTCGGTTTGTTTCCATTGCCATGCGTGATGATTTGTTCTTTTACTTTTTTTGGATAAAGGTCACCGAGTGAAACCTGGTTTGATAGCGGGCCGCGGGGTGTAGGTTCGCCAACGATGGAAATTCCCGTTCCTGCAAGTGTTTGCTTTAATCGTTTGATGCAACGTTTTCCACGACAGGCGCCCATACCAAGACGTGTTGTATGTTTTACCTCATCTACCGAGATAAATTTCCGGTCACCGATGACATCAAGTATCTCATTCAGCTTCACATCATCGCAATGGCAGATGTATTGTTCGGTGGAGACATCATTCATATTTTCCTTTAATTCTAACGGATCAGGGTAAGAGGCCTTTACCACAAATCCGCGAACTGACATCAATGCTTCTTTGTGTATGTCCATTGATTTTACGCGGGCAATATTGGTTTTATTTGGTTTACGCAAAATCTTTTCTATGATCCCTTCTCCTAAAATCTTTCCGTTATTGTCAACCAGAAAAACTCCGGTTTGTTCGTCTACCTCATATTCGATGGGTAAAAACAGCCAGTCCTTGTTCACATTATAGCCAAAGATAGCCAGGCCAGGGCACTGATAAACACACTGCATACAACCGATGCACTTGTCGAAATTGATTTTTGGTACCGTGCTGGTTGATGTTTTATGAATGGCATCGTGCGGGCAGGCAAACTCACATGGGTTGCATGCAAAACCGTACAGGCAGTCAATAATAACAAAAGGTTTGGCAGTCATCCTTTCCGGTTCAGGCTCAAAGGGTTTTTCGATAACCCGTACCGGATGCTGTTGGGAATCGATGTACTCTTTCGAAACAGCTAAGTAATCATCATAATTGAAGCGTTCCCCCATGTCGTCGAGGATTTCGTAAGCTACCTGCTTGCCCCGCAAAACGGCGCTGGTTCCTTCGCCAATTCTTATTGTATCGCCGGCGCCATAAACATTTCGGCCAAAAATTTCTTTTCCTTTAATCAGTAATTGATCGTCAGGCACAAGGCCGGTACAAATGTTAATGGCATCAATTCCATCGATCATTTTCTCAGTACCCTGAACGGGTTTGAAATTTTCGCAGTCGGCAACTACAGCGCCGATGATCCCTGTATTGTCCTCATTTGGGATGGCTTTAAGCAAAATTTTTGAAGTCATCACAGGTATTCCCAGCCTCCTGATGCGGTTGGCCTGCACCGGAAAACCACCTTCGCGCGACTGCGCTTCGATGATCGCCTTCACGTTCGCTCCAGCCTGCATCAACTGGTAAGAAGTCAGGTAGCCGATATTGCCAGCACCGACGGTTAGAACATTCTTACCAAGAAGCGTAAACTCACTGTTCATCATTTTCTGGACAACAGCGGCGGTGAAAACACCAGGTAAATCATCGTTTTCGAAAGCTGGAAGAAAAGGAACTGCGCCGGAGGCCACTACCAGGAAATCACTTTCGATATAATAAACCTCTTCGGTGAGTATGTTTTTCACCGCCAGGCGTTTTCCCTCAAGAATATCCCATACGGTCGAGTTAAGAAATATCCCGCTGTGATCATCACCGGCAAGGGTTTGTGCAATGTCAAAACCGCGCATACCCCCGAATTTTTTTTCCTTTTCAAAAAAGAAAAATTGGTGTGTCTGCATGAGGAACTGCCCGCCAATCTTGTCATTGTTATCTATCACAATGTTACTGATATCATGCTTGTTAAGCATTTCGCGGCAGGCTAGCCCTGCTGGTCCGGCGCCGACAATAGTTACCCTCGTTTTAAAAACTTTTACCGGTTCCAATTCATTGACGTGCTCAATAACAGGGGTGTAATCTTTCGGTATTTCGCTTACTTCGTGGACACCATCCACCTTTGTAATACAAATCCGCTTTATTCTCCCATCAACCAACATTTCGCAGGCGCCGCACTTGCCAATACCACATTCGAGTGAACGGTTGCGGTTGCGAAGGCTATGACTATGAACCGGGAAACCCGCCTGATGCAAAGCTGCAGCAATGGAAAATCCTTTTTCACCTTCAACTTGCTGACCGTTGTATGAAAAAACAACCTTCTCTACCTTCGGTACCTCAAGAATGGGATGACTATCAATTTTATGCATAATGTGCAGTTATATAGTAAGTTAAGTACTTATCAATAATTTTGAAAAATGTGTTAAATAATTAACAGCAAAAGTATTTCAATATTCTAATCCTATTGTAAATCAGGCTCAATTTTTACCCTTTATAAATAGTTTGTTGGAAATTGTAATCCCAGCACAGCGCCGAAAAGCAGGAACTCACAGAATTCATATGTTCCTCCAATCGAAATTCGACTAATTTTGCCACAATATTTTACTGAATTTATTTTATCAATTTCATTTTGAAAAATGACAACGACCATTGTTCCCAAGCTTCAGGATTTCCATATTAATGGGGTAAAACACATCACCCCTGAAGAATCATTCGAATTGCTAAAAAATGGAACTGCAGTAATTCTTGACGTAAGAGAAGCGGAGGAGGTTAGCTTTGAGCGCATTGCAGATGCTAAGACATTGTATATTCCCCTTGCTGAAGTTATTTTAAGTTTGGATAAACTACCTCATGACAAAACATTGATTGTTGTATGCAGGGCAGGAATCCGAAGTGCAAAAATTGCAAACCTTCTTAACTACCAGGGATTTCCCAATGCATTAAATCTTGACGGGGGGATAAACATGTGGAAAAGTTTTGGTCTGCCGATGGAAAGCAGTAATTCCCGTAGTTGCGGTTGCGGATGCAACTGTGGCGGCTAATCATTGCTTTTTTAACACTAAAAAGCCAAAGTCAGTCCTAAACTTGGCATGATAGGAAGCTGGCGCACAACGTCTCCTGTCACGCGATTCACATAAAAAACATTGGGGCGGTCGTAAACATTGGTCACGCTCAGGTCAGCCTGAAATGTGGTGGTTTCTGAAAAGTGAAAAGTTCGCTTCAGGTTTACGTCAAAACGGTGATAGGTGGGAAGCCTGCCCTGGTTCAGCGGGCCATATTCGATACCGAGAATCCCGTTCTCGGAGAGGTAATCAGAATTTATACCATCTGGAAATAAGATTTTTTCATAGTAACCCTGTGACTGCGTGAAAGGAAATCCTGTACCAAAGTTCCAACGTACACTAAACTCCCATTCCTTGAGCGGACCCATCGAATAAGATGAAAGCAGGTTGAGATTGTGCCTGCGGTCGAAATGGGGATAATACCATTGAATTCCATCATACCTGTTGACAAAGGCATAAGAGTAAGCTGTCCAGAAATAAAACCGGTTCTTGCTGTATTTCACCGAAAGATCAATACCCATAGCGTCGCCCTTTTCTACAATAAAATCCTTTTTCTCGATATCCGGAGTTCCTGCTGGCGCAGTGGCTTCGTCGTAAATTTTGTAGCGGTTCAGGTTGGTAAGTTGAGGAAATCCTTTGTAATAACCTTCAAGGTTTATGGTGAGTTCCCGCGACAAATCCTGTTCTATACCAATAATGACATGTTGTGATTTTTGCAATTTATGTTCGGTTTCGTTACCGTCAAAATCGGTCAGACTTTGATCGGGGCCTGAAAGAAAACCATAAAAGAGGTTCACAACATCCCTGTCGGAGCGGGCGCTTATGAGGTTTTGTGAATATAATCCAGCCGCCAGTTTAAAGCGGGTGTTGTTTGAGTAATTATACTTCAGTGCAAATCGCGGTTCTATTGAGATATCGGAAAGGGAAGCATACCATTGTAGACGAAGTCCTGGTTCAATCAGAAATTTGCCGGTTGTCAGTTTGTATTTGAAATATCCGGCCAGCTCAGTTGTATTCTGCTCTTGCTGAATGCGTTGTCCTAAGTCGTTGAAATACTCGAACTCCGTTTTAAAACCATTCATTTCAATACCATATTTTGCCTCGTTCTTGCCCATGAAATAGGTAAAATCAAATCCGGCATTGAACCCGTTAATTGCACTGGTACGGGGATCTTTACCCAATTCATCAAGTTGCATATCGTAGGAGGAATAAGCAAAAATCCCTTCCATCAAAACGGGAGTTGAACCCGGGATCACCACGAAATTGGCGCCGCCACCAGCAGCATTCCAGGAATATTCCGAGATTTCCTTATAGTTAACCTGATCAGCAAAGTTAAATCCGAAAAGGTTTAGTTTACTGCCGTTTTGGGCGTTTAGGGAAATTTTTCCATATAGATCGAGAAAATTGAACGGTAGTCCGTCCTCATTCACATACTCATAAAAAATCTTGGAACTTTGTTCAAGGTAGGAGTTTTTTGCCGAAAGAATAAAAGACGAACTGCCACCGCCATTTTCCGACTGCTTTTTGATGGGTCCTTCAATCATTGCACGTGCGCCAAAGGTAGACATCCCAACAATTCCCGAATACCGCTTTTTGTTACCGTCGCGCGTGGTGATATCCATTACGGATGAGATACGTCCGCCATGCTCTGCATTGAAGCCACCCGTGTAAACATCGGCAATTCGGATGATTTCGGTGTCGAAAACCGAGAACAGGCCTATGGAATGAAACGGATTGTAAATAACCATTCCGTCAAGCAGGACTTTATTTTGTATGGGCGAGCCCCCACGTATGTATAATTGCCCCCCCTGGTCGCCGGTAAAAATTACACCAGGTAACACCTGCAGGTATTGCGCCAGATCTGGCTGACCACCAACTGTTGGAATTTGCTTTATGTCAAGGGGTGTTACTTTTACAACCGATGTTCTTGTTTCAGTGCGCACAGCCTGCCGCTCAGCGGAAACATTTACTGCGTCAAGCAAAACCGATGATTTAACCAGGAATAGGTTTTTTTGTAACAAATCATTTGGCTTCAGCGAAACTTCCATCTTGAGGGTATCGTATCCAAGATAAGTAACCAGCAGCGTGTAATCTCCGGGTGGGATTTGAGTGATCGCAAAATAGCCGTTTACGTCAGTGGTTGAACCATAGTTGGTACCTAAAAGGTAGGCATTCGTAAAAATGATCGGTTCGCCGGATTCTTTTTCGTAAATAAAACCCCTGATGACAGCTGACTGAGCAAAAACCAGTTTAGCGGCAAGAAGAAATACAAGTAATAACAGGTGGGCAGGACGAAGTAAGCTATGTGGCATAAGTTAAGAAGTGATAGAATTCTCGATAGGTTTCGTTTTAGAAAACATCTTAACGGCTACCTATCACAAATATTATCGGATAATGGATTTGCGTAATTTTGAAAAATTAGCCTTCTTTTTTACGAATCATGCTAAGCTGTTTAAAAAGATTGATCTCCTGATCGTTCAAATTCTGCGGTAAAACCACCTGGATTCTCGCGTAAAGGTCGCCAAATTCGTTGGATTTACCATAAACCGGCATACCCATCCCTTTCAACCGCAGAATTTTTCCATTTGGTGTTTCCTTTGGAATTTCAACATTCATCGGCTTATTCATGGTATTGATCGTTGTTTTACCACCAAGTATCGCTGTGTACAAATCAACCTTCACATCCAGGTAGAGATCAATTTCTTTCAGCTCAAAAACAGTATTATTCACAACATTAATTTTGAGCAGCAAATCACCAGAGTCGCCACCGGTATGCGATACAGCGCCTTTCCCCCTGACTCTTAAGGTTTGTCCGTTTTTCACTCCCGGTCTGAGGTTTACTTTTATTTTGTTTCCATCCACATTCAGAATTGTTGAAGTGCCATGATAAGCGTCACTAAGAGAAATGTTCAGCTGTGCTGTGTAATCCTCCCCTTTAAACTGCCTTGTTCGCTGGTGGAAACTGCGACGGCCTCCAAAACCTGTCTGACCGGAACCTCCCCCAAAGAAGCTGTTAAAAAAATCGCTAAAATCAGATTCACCAAACACATCACCAAATGAACTGCGGTAAGAACCACCGCTCTTTTGCGCCCATTGTGAAAAATCGAAACCTGTCCCGCCATGTTGAAACTGGTTCCAGTTTGCCCCCAGCTGGTCATATTTTTCCCGCTTCTGATCATCACCAAGTACTTCATATGCTTCCGAAATGTCTTTGAATTTCTCTTCAGCAGATTTATTATCAGGATTTCGATCGGGATGATACATCTGAGCCATCTTGCGGTATTGCTTTTTGATTTCGGCTTTTGTTGCTTTCTTATCAACTCCAAGAATTTTATAGTAGTCTTTGTATTCCATTTATAATTTTTTTGTAAATCTGACTGATCAAAATTGATGCAAAAGGGGGATTTTTGACAAATTGAACAATGAATTGAATATTTATCTATTTTTGCCGGTCAATTCTGTCAGTCAAGTCTGGTTTTAAATCCAAACAGTTTGTAAATGAAAATTTATCACAACTTTTTCTTACGGTCAGTCTTTTTTATGGCACTTCTTGCCATCTTTTTTTCCTCCTGTGTTCCCATGAAGCGGATTAAGTACCTTCAGCAGGAGGTGGCTAAAGGAGATTCACTCAGAACGCATTTTGAAAATAAAAAACTTGCTGACTACAGGATTCAGCCGGGAGACAACCTTTACATCAAGGTTAACAGTGCCATTTCCACAACTGATAACTTATTCCTGAATGAAGCCAATCAGTCGTCCAATTATTATAATGATATTGGAATTTATCTGAACAGCTACCCTGTAAGTGATTCCGGTCACGTTGACTTTCCTTTTGTTGGGAAAATTTATCTTAAGGGTTTATCGATTGAACAAGCCAAAGATACAATACAAGCCATTGTAGACGATTACCTCAAAGGGACAACGGTTATTGTAAGGCTTGCCAATTTTAAAGTTACCATTCTTGGAGAGATCAACCGGCCGGGAGAGTATAGTGTTTATCAGAACAAGCTAAATATTTTCGATGCTATTGCTTACGCCGGAGATATGACCACATTTGCAAAACGAGATGATGTATATATGATCAGGGAGACCAAAACAGGCACTAAAGTAATCCATTTAAACCTTAATGACGTTAGTATACTTGAATCAGAGTATTACACTTTAATGCCCAAAGATATTATCTACATCCCGCCTGTTAAAGGAAAGAATTTTGCTTTCAGCAATTTCCCTTATGCGCTGATCTTCACCACAATCACCACTACGCTTTTGTTAATTAACTTTTTTAAAACCAACTAACAGCCTGTAACTGTGGATACGAATTACAACATTCCAACTATAAAACAAGAGGAATCGATCGACCTCAAAGCACTTTTTTTGAAATTCTTCAGGTACTGGTATTTCTTTGCACTCACCGTTTTTGTAGCACTTGTGATTGCCTTTTTGTTCAACAAATACACCAAACCGGTTTATGAAGTGAAAACCACCGTGCTGATTAAAGACGACCGTTCGAGTAAAGACTTGTTGGGAATTGGAATCAATAATTTGCAGAACCTGCAAAACGAAATGGGGCTTATCAGATCATACACCCTTGCTGAAAGGACAATCAATAACCTGAATTTTGAAATTTCCTACCTTCTTGAAGATAATTTTATTACAACCGAACTCTACGATAAATCGCCCTTCAAAGTGGAAATGGACACTTCTTTCCCTCAAATAAAAAATGTGAAAATCAACCTTTTTATGCTATCCAACACCCGGTTTAAGCTGGGAATCCAAATAGAGGAAGCCATTCTGTACAGTTTTTCAGATCGGCAGGATGTTGGGAAGGTGACAGGATTAAACTTCACAAAGGATTATGAATTTGGCGAATTGATAGAAGGCGAATTCGGAAAGTTCAGAATTTTTCTGACTGAAAACTTTACATCAGAATTTTTGAACAAAAACCTCATCTTTACATTCAACGATTACCAGAGCCTGATTGCCCAATTCAGGGGAATCAAGGTGGAGCCAATCAACCGTGAGGCATCTATTGTCGAAATTTCGATCGAAGGAGGCAACTCGCAAAAGATGCAGGATTACATGAATGAATTAACCCAGCAGTACCTTTACAGGGGTATTGAAAAGAAAAATCAGATCGCTGTTAATACCATCCGTTTTATTGACTCCGAGTTGGTTGACATCACTGACTCACTTAATTATGTAGAAACAAAACTGCAGGATTTCAGGATTTCAAACGAGGTGATGAATCTTGATTTCAAAGCCAACCAGGTGTTTACCGCCATGAAACAACTTGAAGAGCAAAAAGCTCAGTTGATTGTCAAGGCAAAATATTACAAAAATCTGCAGGATTATCTCATTCAACAGAAAGAAAGCATTGATGATATTGTAATCCCTTCGGCTATGGGTATTGAAGACCCTTTACTTACCCAGTTGATCAGTGGTCTTGCCAAACTCTATGCCGACCGTGCCGATTTACTTTGGAGATCGTCTGAGAAAAATCCAGCCGTTGCTGCAGTTGAACAACAAATTGAAACGACAAAGAAAACCATCCTGGAGAACATTCATAATATTGTGAACACATCAACTATTTCAATAAAAGACATTGATGAACGCATTGAACGTCTTGAATCGGAAATAAGCCGTCTGCCACTCACTCAACGACAACTTTTCGGAATAGAACGTAAATTTAAATTGAACGATGCAATTTATACCTTCCTTCTGCAAAAACGATCTGAAGCACAGATTGCCAAAGCATCAACATTGCCTGATAACGAAGTGATTGACATTGCACGAACCGGCGAACAGGTTTACCCGAAAAAGAGTCTCAATTACCTGATTGCCTTAGTGCTTGGCCTGGTTATTCCGGTAGTTTACATCCTGGGGAAAGATTACATGAACGACAAGATTATTGAGAGGCAGGATGTGGAGAAAATTACGAACATTCCTATTATTGGGCACCTTATCCATAACAATAAAGAAACTCAGCTGGTTGTGCCGGAATCACCAAAATCATCCATCTCCGAATCCTTCAGGTCGATCAGGACAAATCTCCAGTACCTCACCAAAGGCAAAAACAAACAAACAATCCTGGTTACTTCTGATATGGTTGGCGCCGGAAAAACATTTGTTTCGATCAACCTGGCTTCTATTTTTGCCATGTACGACAAGAAAACCCTGTTAATGGGTTTTGACCTTCGCAAACCGAAAATTTATCAGGATTTCGGTTTAACAAATACAGAGGGAATCAGCTCTTACCTGATCAACAAAAGTAAACTGGAAGATATTATCCAGGTTTCACCCGTTAAGAATCTCGATATCATCATGGCTGGACCGGTGCCACCCAATCCGGCAGAGTTGATCTCGTCAGAAAAAACTGATGAGCTGATGGCGAAGTTGCAGGAAATGTATGATTATATCATCATTGACACACCTCCCGTAGGCCTTGTCACCGATGCTTTCCTCCTGATGAAATACACCGATGCTAATCTCTTTATGGTTCGGCAGAACTACACCAACAAGAAAGTATTTGAATCCATCATCAAGGATATTGAGCAACGCAAGCTGCCCAACATCTATATCTGTATCAATGACGTCAAACTGGGTAAAGGATCCTACGGGTACGGTTACGGCTATGGTTACGGCTATGGTTATGGTTACGGCTATGGTTACGGCTATGGGTATGGTTACGGTTATGGGTATGGTTACTACTCCGATGATGATGAAGCATCGAAAAAATCATTGCTCAGAAAAATTTTCGGGAAAGCGTAACCATATCTTGTATTATTCCATTTCCCCGACCTTTTTGATAATTCCATAAAACATGGCGATTCCGGTTTTGATGATCTCATCCGGGAAATCATAATCCGGATTGTGTAATGAAGGATGATTCTTACCGGCGCCAACACCGAACAGAGCCCCGGGATGTCTTGATAAAAATTGCCCAAAATCTTCTGACCACCGAAATGGCTCTGCCATCTCCCTGACTGGGAATTTATTTTCAACAGCTACTGTTCTGACCAAATCAACGCATTCATCGTCATTTACCGAAGCCGGAAACTGCTCTGTCCATTCGATTTTTTCGTGAAGTCCGTATTTGTCGGCAATTTGTTCGACTATGTTGATGGCTTTGTTTGTCAACAACTCCATATCATCATTACTATAGCTGCGTAAGGTAGCCATTACCTCTGCATAACCGGGAGAAGTACCAAAAGCCCTCTCGCCGAGCCTGGCATGAATTATTGTGATCAGTTTGAAAGCGTCAAAACCTTCCCTGGCATTCGATAAACCTGAAAATTTGCTGATGATCTCAGAGATTGCAAGTGCCGGACTGATTCCCTGTTCTGGATTCGCTGCATGTGATGTTTTACCGGAAAGTTTGATGATCATTCCTTTCGAAGCTGCAGCAAAATGTTGTTTTCGGATGATGATGGAGTTTTTCCTGAACCCCGGCAAATTATGCAATGCGAATACAAAGTCAATCTGTAAATCTTTAAATTTTGAGTCATTTATCACTGTTACAGCGCCTTCACCGGTTTCTTCGGCAGGCTGAAAAAGCAGGATTACACGACCTTTCTCTGGAGGATTGGATCTAAGTTGTTGAGCTACTCCGGCAAGGATAACAAGGTGCCCGTCGTGGCCGCATTTGTGACTGACAAATGCATTTACCGAATGATGTTCAAAGTCATTTATTTCCGGGATTGGAAGTGCATCCATATCAGCGCGAAGCAGGATAGATTTTCCGGGAATTCGACTTTCATAAATAGCGATTAGACCATGCCCACCAACATCCTCAATAATTTCATCAGCAGAGCATAATTTTAGGAAAGCTTTTATTTTCTTTGCAGTTTCAATTTCAACGCCCGAAAGTTCGGGATTTTTGTGAAGATCTTTCCTTAATGCAATGATTTGATTGAGCTGATCGTTTGGGATTTTCATTCGTTTAAATGCTTTATAGGTAAAAAATGAACAAGTTATACCCACTTAAGTTCAGGCCTGTCTTCAAAGATAAAATCTGGGGTGGCAGCAAAATTAAAAATCTGCTGGGATTAAATTATGGGAATCTTTTTAATTGTGGTGAAGCATGGGTGTTGTCAGGAGTGAACAGAAATGAAACCATCGTTTCGGAAGGATTCCTCGAAGGTAATGAGTTGAACGAACTCGTCGAAATTTATATGGACGACCTGGTGGGAGAAAAGGTGTACAAAAAATACCAGAACGAATTTCCCATCCTGGTCAAATTTATCGATGCCAACGATTACCTCTCCATCCAGGTACATCCGGATGATGCACTGGCACAGCAACGTGGATTGGGTAACGGAAAAACTGAAATGTGGTACATCATCAGTGCAGAGGAAGGCGCTGAGCTGATCAGCGGTTTCAACCGTATAATGGATAAAAAAACTTATTTGCATCACCTGAAAAATAATACCCTGCAAGAAATTCTTAATGTTGAAAAGGTAAAAGCAGGGGATGTGTTTTTTATGCCGGCGGGCAGGGTGCACGCGCTTGGCCCCGGGATTTTGATGGCCGAAATCCAGCAAACCTCCGACATCACTTACAGGATTTATGATTATGACCGGACGGACAGTTCCGGTAAACGGCGCGATCTGCACACCGAAGAAGCTCTTGATGCCATTGATTTTGAATTTTATGACAGTTACAGGAGTCATTATCCCAGCATCAAAAATAAAAGCGTGGAAGTGGTCAATCAGCCATTTTTCACTACCCATATCATCCACCTCGACCAACCCGTTTCAAGGGATTATTCAGCACTCGACTCGTTTGTCATCTGCACCTGCGTGCATGGAGAGGTTGAGATTATTTATCCTGAGGGAAAAATTGGCCTGAAATTGGGTGAATGTTTGCTCATTCCAAATGAAATCAATGAGATTCGGATCCTACCCCTGATCGAGTCGAAAATTTTGGAAACGTTCATTTTGTAGTCAGCGAATTGCAGAAAGTTTTAGTTTTGTAAAAAATTATTTATTCACATCTTTAAATATGTTTCTATGAAAAAATTGCTTTTTCTTGTTATTCTAATCAGTTCAACAACAGTTCTGCTGGCTCAAAATGAAGCCAAAACTTTATTCCGGTTGCCGGAAACATCCATTCAGACCCTTGAAGGAAAACCTTTTGAAACGAAGGATATGCAAAATGACGGTAAACCAATCCTTCTCACTTTTTGGGCAACCTGGTGTAAACCGTGCATGCGCGAGCATGACGCCATTAATGAAATGTACGGTGAATGGGTCGAAGAGACCGGGTTAAAAGTGTATGCCATTTCGATTGATGACGCCCGTTCAACAAAACGGGTCATGCCAACGGTTAATGGTAAAGGATGGGAATTTGAGGTGCTTCTCGATCCCAACGGCGATTTGAAACGGTTGATGAATGTGAATATACCCCCCCACGTTTTTGTCCTGAACGGGAATAAGGAAGTGGTCTGGCAACATGTAGGTTACCTCGATGGTGACGAATTAAAATACATTGAGGTGGTCGAAAAGCTTTTAGCCGGAGAACCCATTGAATAATTCTATTCCTTATGCTTAAAACTTAAATGGTTTGAAAACAAAATTTTATCTCAGGTTTTTGGTGCTTTCTGTCCTATTCCCGACTGTTGTTTTTTCGCAGGGCTTTCTTGATGGCGCTAAGGTGACAGGAAATACGCAGATTGACGCCCAATATTATGCAGAAGACGACAAACTGGGAATTACGGACTCGACACTTAACTACCGAAAATTCGGAATGAATGGATATGCGAACCTGCTCTACACTGCCGGTGATTTCTCGGCCGGATTGCGCATGGAGGCTTATCTGAATCCTATGCTCGGATTCGATCAGCGCTATGAAGGTGTTGGTATTCCCTACTGGTTTGCCAGGTATAAAACCGGAACATTTGAAATGACTGCAGGCCATTTTTATGAGCAGTTTGGCAGTGGTCTCATTTTGCGAAGCTGGGAAAACTGGACGCTTGGCTACGACAACAGCATTTACGGTTTCAATGCCAATTTCTCGCCTGTTCAGGGGGTAAAACTCAAGGGGCTGGTTGGTGTTCAGCGCTATTTCTGGCAGCCCTACCAGGAGTCCAACCGCGGGATTGTTAAAGGTATCGATGGAGATTTTTATCTTAACGAATTATTTGATGGTATGGTTGAGTCGAAAACCAGGATCAACCTCGGCGGAAGTTTTGTGAGTAAATACGAAAAAGTCCCCACTTTAACCTATGTAACGGACTCAACATATTTTGTGGACTCGGTGGAATGGAATCAACAAACTGTTTATGAGATGAATTTGCCTTACAACGTGGGATCATGGGCTGCGAGGACGAGCATTTCTCACGGAGGCCTGGACTTTTTCGTCGAATATGCCGAGAAAGCCAACGATCCCAATGCCACAAACAGTTACATTTTCAGGAAAGGAAGTGCCATTTATTCATCTTTATCTGTGTCAACAAAAGGATTGGGAATTTTCCTGTCAACCAAATGGATTGATAACATGAGTTACAAGTCAAAGCTTACTGAGACCGGCAACCCCCCGATGCTTGACATCAACTATCTGCCAGCTATCAGTAAAGAACATGCTTACAGTATGGCTGCGCTTTACCCCTATGCAACACAGCCAAACGGTGAGTTTGGCTTTCAGGGACAGGTAGACTATAAGATTCCAAAAGAAACTAAACTTGGCGGGAAATACGGAACATCGGTCACTTTGAATTATTCGCTGGCGAAATCAATTGAAAAAGACACCCTTCCTAATTCACCGGTGACAGGCTCGCTTGCCGGCACCGATGGTTACGAAACAAAGTTCTTTTCCATTGGCGATTTAACCTATTACAGAGACCTGAACCTGATCATTGAAAGACGACTTTCGGGTAAATGGAAAACGATATTGGGTTATTACAACCAGTCTTATAACAAAAATGTGATTGAGGATAATATATACAACGATAAGCACATGGTAGATGCCAACATTGCAGTGCTTGACCTTACCTATCGGATTACACGCCGCAACTCATTAAGAATGGAGGCGCAGGGGTTATGGACAGAAGAAGATAAAGGCGATTGGGCCGCGCTGCTTTTTGAATACAATGTCTCGCCATCCTGGTTTTTCTCCGTGCAGGATGAGTTTAACTACGGAAATCCCAATGAGGATTTGCAGGTCCATTATTTCAACCTGGCATTCGGGTATACACAAAACACAACACGGTTTGCTGTTCGCTATGGAAGGCAAAGAGAAGGATTGGTGTGTATCGGAGGCGTTTGTCGTTATGTACCTGCCTCAACCGGTTTAACATTAACCATCACAAGCTCTTTTTAACACTTAAAACTGGATAAAGATGAAATTAAAAATATCACTCGTTTTTTTAACTACTGTTTTTTCGTTCATCCTTTGGACAGCCTGTGATAAAATTGAAGACCCCCTCAAGATCACTGACCAGAAAGATTACCCTTTGAACCCGGATGATACCTTGTTTTTTGTTGATTCAGTGCTGGTGCAGAACAAGCAGGTATTGCTCGAAGACTTTACAGGTCACAAATGTGTCAATTGCCCAAAAGCTGCAAAAGAATTGCACGAAATGATGGAAGAACTCCATCCGAGCCTGGTGTCCTACACCGTTCACGCCGGGAACTTTGCTGTACCCTCTCCGGGTACTGTGTTTTCTACCGATTTGCGCTCGCCGCTTAGCGAGCGGTTGTTCACCGAATTTGGGATTTTTGCCAACCCTATTGCCATGATTGATCGTGTGGAATACAATGGTCTCAGGCAGGTATTTACGACCAGCTGGAACACTGTTGTAACCCAGCAATTGCAAACACCGAACACTGCAAACCTGAAACTCAAGAACATCTATTTTCCAAAGCTGGATATCGTCGTCATCGATGTTGATGTTGAATTCCTCTCTGCACTCGAAGGCCAATACAATCTGGTGGTTTATCTTGTCGAAGATGGTATTGTTTCGCCACAATTGAATAATGACCCGACCATTGGCCCCGACACATTGATGAATTTTGTGCACCACAATGTACTTCGCGGTGCTGTGAATGCAGCATATGGGGATCCGATCAACCTGTCTGGTAATATTGTTTCAGGGCAAACTTTCACTAAAAGGTATACTTATCAGATCAATCCTGACTGGGTTACTGAAAATTGCAGGATCATTGCCTACATTGGCAAATCAGATGATGCCCTCAACCTGATTGACATCATCCAGGTGGCTGAACTGGGAATTAAGACTGAAGAATAAAACCAGTCACAACTTATTAAAAGGGGCTGTCGCAAAAGTCAGGATTTCTCACGAAATGTTTAAAATCCAAATGAACGACTTTGAGGCAGCCTCAACTTTTGATATGAAGGAACAAAAAATCAGAACAACCTTTACATGAACTTATCAAGCAGTAGATTGAGCCTTGTTTCGATCTTATCTGCCTGATCAGTTTGCTGGTAGCGGCGGGAGAGGGATGCAAGATGTTGCATGATACTGAAAGCCCGCTCAATTTCCTTTTGATAGTAATCCTGGAAATACTGATCGAGTGTAGCGTAGTACTCCAGGTCGGCTTCATAGTTGGTCAAAAGAATGTCTGAAACAGCATTCCCCTTTTCTGTGGCG
The DNA here is from genome assembly GCA_014860585.1 of Bacteroidales bacterium. Taxonomy (NCBI): domain Bacteria; kingdom Pseudomonadati; phylum Bacteroidota; class Bacteroidia; order Bacteroidales; species Bacteroidales bacterium. The sequence goes on from JACZJL010000053.1 coordinate 50,273, forward strand.
GCGGCATCGTAGTAATATTCTACCATTGGCAGGGAGTACATGTCGTAGTACATTTTTTCGTTGGGGAAATATTTCTGGCAGGCGTCGAGCGTCATCACGGCCGAATCCATCTGATTCAGTTCGATCAGGGCTGCAGCCAGACGGAAGTAATTTTGCCTTGGCATCACAGAGTTTCGCCGGCTTTCAGGGTCAACGTACACTTCCGGTTCGTTGAGTCTTCCCCAGCGGGCTTTGTTCACCAGCAAATCATAAGCTCTGTCCACGTTAATTCCACCTAATCCTTCCAGGTAATGGTCGGCCTCCACCGGCATAAACCGGTAAGCAATGCCTTCGAGATGACAATATTTTGCAATATCCATAACGCCTTCAACGGCAGACGGGCTGGTGAAGTAAATCGGGCGTTCCCAGCTATTGGTCGCAATAAAATCGAGCAGCATCAGGTCGTTTTTGTAAAGAAAGTTTTGTTTAACACGCCAGGAGATTTCATCTGGGATTCTATCATAGAACTTTTTATTTACGTACCCTTTCGCAACCAGTTCATCACGGTTGATGGTCATTTTGAGGTCTTTGGTTGGAATGAAATTGATAAAGGTTCCATCCTGCAGTTGCACTTTTGTTCTTGGATTATCCTTTGCAATAAAGTCAATGATCTCTTTCAATTCCCATGATCCACTGACCCTTTCAAAGAAGGGGACATAGTTATTGTTTCCTTTGTCGTAATCTTTTCTTGAAATGGTAAATGGCAGCGGTGGAGAATCATAAACCTTCCGCATTTTCTGATGAATATACCACTCGCCGGATGCAAGCATATAGTTCACAACACGGATGTCGGTGCGGATTCCTTCCACTTCCTGAGCATACCAAAGGGGGAAAGTATCATTATCGCCATTGGTAAAAATGATGGCGTTTGGTTCGCACGATTCGAGGTAATTGATCGCAAAATCAAGTGCGGCATACTTTCCCGACCGGTTGTGGTCGTCCCATCCTTCGCTGGCCATAATTCCAGGCACAAGCACCAGGGGCACGACTGTGGCTGCAATGGCCGACAAGCTTTGACCCATAAATTTTTTCAGGAAGTTGAAAATCCCCAGTACACCAAACCCGATCCAGATGGCGAAGGCATAAAAAGAGCCTGCATACGCGTAATCCCGCTCCCTTGGCTGATATGGGTATTGATTGAGGAAGACGATAATGGCAATTCCTGTCATGATAAACAGGAGTGTTACCACCAGACCGTTTTTGTAATCCCTGTTGAAATGGAAGAAAAGTCCGATTAATCCAAGTATCAGAGGAAGCAGGTAAAACTTGTTATTACCCCAGTTCTGCATACTCGGAGGGAGGTTTTTCTGATTCCCGAGCCGATTGGCGTCCAGGCTATCGAACCCGGTGATCCAGTTGCCGTTTTCAATTTCCCCATGCCCCTGGATATCGTTTTGCCTTCCGGCGAAATTCCACATAAAATACCGCCAGTACATGAACCCGAGTTGGTAGCGGAAGAAGTAGGTCAAATTTTCACCGAAGGTTGGCTTTTGAATTACCTCAGCTTCTCCATTTTCGTTCGTATAGCGCATTGGAATACCTTTCACCTTCCCCCATCGCTTGTATTCGCTAATATGAATGGGTTTTTGGTTGCTCCACATACGCGGAAAAATGGTAGTAAATGCCGGATCATACACTGGGTTTGTACTTTTGCGCGCATCGGCAATCACATATTTTCCTTTGGCCACATCGCGAATAAAGACAGGATTGCCATCTTCATAATCAACTACCGGAGAGTTGTAATAAGGCCCGTGGAAAATAGGCCAGGTGCCGTATTGCTCACGGTTTAAGTAAGAAAAAAGACCAATGGCATCGTCAGGATTATTCTCGTTAACAGGGGTGTTAGCATTTGCCCTGATAATAATAAGGATAAAACTGGAATAGCCGATAAGAACAAAAGCAAAACTTAGGGCAATGGTGTTCAAATGGACACGTTGATTTCTAATCAGGTAAACACCTCCACCTAAAAGACTTCCTACAATTAATCGCATAAAGAAACTTCCTGCAGAAGTACTTTCGCTAAGTATCAGTATAAAAAGCAACCCGGCCAGACCTATTGCTACTTTAACAAGCATCGGGTTGTTGGTTGAAGTTGCTTTTATAAAAAAGAAAACATTGGCAATCAGCAGGATGACGAAAAAGATCGTTCCTGAATTAAAAGGCATCCCAAAAGTATTGACGAACAGAATCTCGGTGTTGGCAAACAGGTTGGCAATTTCCGGGATAATTACATACATGATGGCCGACAGGATTAAGATGGAGATGACACCGGCAACCATCATCCCCTTGATGGTAGGCTGATATTTTTTGAAATAATAAACAAACACGATCGCCGGGATAGCCAGCAGATTGAGCATGTGAACGCCAATGGAAAGCCCTACAAGGTAAGCAATCAGCAGCAGCCAGCGGGCCGAATGAGGCTGCCCCTCTTCCTCTTCCCAACGGAGAATAGCCCAGAAAACAACTGCAGTAAATAACGACGACATGGCATATACTTCACCCTCGATGGCTGAAAACCAGAATGAATCGCTGAAGGTGTAAGCCAACGCTCCAACAACGCCGCTTCCGAAAATGGCGATCATTTTGGCGCTGGTCATTTCACCACCAAGTAAAACTGCCTTGCGTGCAAGAATGGTGATGCTCCAGAATAAAAACAGGATAGTGAAGCTGCTCGACAGTGCCGACATCCCGTTGATCATCAAAGCTACCTGTGAGGTGTCACCAAAAGAGAACAAAGAAAATATTCTGGCAACAAGCTGGAAAAATGGCGCTCCCGGAGGGTGACCCACCTGCAGTTTGTAGGAGGTGGCAATGTATTCACCGCAATCCCACCAACTGGCGGTAGGTTCGATGGTCAGGAAGTAAACGGCTGTGGCAATCAAAAACACAGCCCACCCGATCAGGTTGTTGAGCTTTTTGTAATTTTCCATTGAACTACTTTTAATTTTTTGCTTTAAACGCGGTGCGAAAATACGCATTTTAGAAAATAACGTCCGAAAATCATTTTGCGATTATTTAATGCGGGATGTTTCACAAGTCATCAATACTATGTCTAAAAGTAATTCAACTATTTTAATTGAAATGTGCGACCTATAACATAATGAGTTGTTCAATTAAGAACCCCGATCAGTCCGACCGGGGTTCATTAAAAGGCAATACTTTATCCTGTCAACGTTTTATCAGTTTTCGTGTAATGGAAATGTCAGCGTTTGAAAGGTTGACAAAATAGACGCCTTGCGGCAGATTAGAAATTTTTACTGTAGCATCTCCATTCGCGTTTTGGGTTAACAATAATGATCCCCTGACATCGGAAACTGACACAAGGTACTCTCCAGTAAAAGAGGTTTTTATGGAGAAAAAGTCATCGGCAGGATTTGGGAAAAAAGCTGGAATATGGCCGGTGAGTTCATCAATGGAGGTTGCACTGGCGGTTAATGATCTGATCACTGATAATCCATTGGGTGAAAATATTCCTTCGTCCGGATGGTCGAAAGTGGGGAACAAAATGAACTCCCGTGTTTTTGATTTACTCCATGCACGAAAATGTACTGTTTCTCCTGTAGCGATTCCATCAATCTCCTGAGTTGTAGGATCGTCGGCAAAAACAGTGATATGGAAAGCGCCTGCCGGAGCGGTTCCAATGCATAATCCCTCAGGTGTAAAAGCTCCGATAGTGAAATCTGATTCTATATCTGATGCTAGTAGCACCTCCTCCGGAATTGCAAAAACGTGGGATACAGCTGTTGATATAGGTTGATTCCACTTTTTGGGAATGGCAGGCTTACTGTCAAACGACATTTTTTCACCTTCCCAACATGGCCCAAACCAAAAATCATTATTGGCCATCCAGGAATAAACGAAATATGATTTGCCTCTCTCCAATACCTGCAGGGAGTTGATATTATATGTCGGCCATAAAACCCTCCAACCGGCCACCTCTTTTATGATCACGCTCGACCATAAATACCAGCTCATAAAACTTTGGGCTTCAATATCGCAATCGGCAATAATGGGTATGATGTCCCATCCTTCATCAATATTTGCCCATTCGTTGCATTGGGGTGTGCTGCCCTGAAAATTTACAGTGAACGGATTGAGGGTTTTAATCACATATCCCTGCATGACATCCCATTCATTCAATGAAAAAAGATTTCCCCCCGGCCAAAACACATCCTGGAGATCCTGAATGATGACAATATCCTCAATATGATCGCTAAAGATGTTCGCGATCTGATTATCCACTGGCACATAATAGGTTGAAATACCGCTCCATCCCGGAATCAGACTAACCGGCTGAATTCCCGTTCCGATTGTGAGGTATCCGTCAGATGGCACTTCATAATTATTTATATGACCAAAACTGTCGGATGCAATGATGTAAAGCCTTCCAAATGAAGTAACTACATCAGGAATTGTTATGAAGGCTTGCCCCTCAGGGGGTAGGTTTCCGAGGATTGTAATTTCACCGTTTATTTCAGAACTGAAACCCAATTGCAATGATGTGAGATTTCCTTCGAATAAAGAGTAATCCAGATACACTTCCTGACCCGGGAGATAAATCGTTCCTGCCTCAGGACACCAGTTGCTAATATTAGGAACCCTGGAATCGTATTCGAACAGGTCGGACGTGGCTGAGAAAAACTGTGCCGCTGCATTATCTGCGATAAATGCGCAAAAAATAACTATTGAATAAAGCATTAATTTTTTCATATCTGCCTCCATGTTAATAATTTGGATAATGAACACATCTTACACTGTTAGCATTATATGTCGAGTAGGCCGAAGTTCGTTTCACTCTTGCCTCATCATGACCCAGACTCCAGATGTAAAAAAAATTCCCTCCCGGAGCAACGGTTGACGACCAGAACCTTGCCGACTGTTTGAACTCCCGATACTCATAATTACTGTTGTCATAACGGTAGCCATAACCGGCTCCGACAGCGCGGAATCCGCTGGAATTTGTAGCCCCGGTATTCGGGGTAAGCCAATAATCTGTGCCGTCTTTTTTCATTTTTCCACCTGCATCAGTTCCTGTCCAGTCGGTGGCATAACAGTCAACAGACCCGTCAAGGAATGTGGTGAGATTACACCAGTCTTCATCTTGTGGTATAAACCATCCCATAGGGCAAATGCCCTGTTTGCGGTATTGCCCGATCTGGTATTGAATGGCTTCAAGGTAAATATATAAACCGCCGTAAATATCGCAATTTGCAGGATCGTCATCGTAGCAATATTTTTGAATCTTCCCATCATAACCATTGACAGCTTCACTCAAAGGGATTTGTTCACCGATATCCATATTGTCGGCCAGCCAGCAATAGTCGCCGATCAATTTTGTGTTGTAGGTTTTCCCGTTGCGATGGTCGGTTAACAACTCTCCACAATTAAACGGTGAGAATTCAATTATGCATTCATCATAAGTTGCTGTACACTCATTGGATACGGTCCAGGCAAGCGCATAAGTTTCGCCTGGATATCCGTAGAACTCTGAATTTGGTTTGTATTCATATTCAAATATACCTTTTTTACCCTCGGAGTGGTTGCTTACGATTTTCCATTTCCCAGTGCCGTCAATGCCAGGGGTGGCGGCAAGAACCGTATAATTGGAATTGGCTATGATTTGATCCGGGCCCGCATTAGCCTGTCCTGGAATATCATCACAATCTTTCATGCATCTCACGCTGCCAAAGGGATAGGGTTCTGCCGGAATATCGGTGAAGTAGGCGCCGGCGCCAATGCTGGTCAGATAGAGCGCCGGTTTGTGGGGCGGGTTGTTCATACTTGAAGTCCAGATATAGCTGAGGTTATCTAATCCGAAACAATCTGACGGTCCTGTTAAACCCTGGTAATTGTATCCTGACCCAGCACCTCTGGCTGTAAAGTAACTCAAATTGGTGGCGCCGGTATTGGGATTGTTCCAGAAATTGATATCTTTTAAAGCTCCTCCGGCGCCATCATGCCCACCAAAAAGATCTATGAGAATCGAAAATTCCTCCTGCGTGGGTATGTGGTATCCGGGGGGGCAGATGCCTTGTTTTCCGGGTATAGCCTCACCATAAAACATGGCTTCCCACCAATGGTAAAGTGCGCCGTAATTCTGGCAATTTGAAGGGTCATTGTCATAGCAATATTTTTCAATTTCATCATCGAGCCACGGCAGAAATTGATAATCAATCATAACGCCGGCATTCAAATTTTTTTTCAACCAGCATTGGCCGCCAATCTGGATGGTTGGATATTCCTCACCCATAAAATTTATTGTTGATTGTCCCGGGCAAGGATTTCCCAGCGGGTAATACGCTCTCACTTCAATTTTAGCATTTTTTCGCTCTTGGTTTGGGTCATGTCGGTTAACATCGAAGGCAAAGTGTTTGTTATTGCCGGGCGGTATTCCCGGACCATAATCGCCGCTGCAGTATTCAAACGGGATCAGCCCCATGTTGTAGTTGTTGGAATAGAGGACGGCCTGGATAATGTAACTGTCGTAGTATCCGGCCAAATCGAAGAAAACGTCAATGGTGTCTGATCCATCAACGCGCTGTTGCGCCTGCACATTGTTGATTTCGCCTTTCCCCTGGCCGTAAGAACTCAAAACCAGGGAAAATGCAAACACCAGCAATGCCATTTTTTTGTAATGCTCATTTTTCATAAGAAATTGGGTTTTGGTTAATAATAGATGAATTGTAATTTTTATTGAACTGAGCAAAATTAATACAAAATCAAGCAATTTTGCAAGGCTTTTTTCAATTTTTTAATGAATTTGTGGATTATTTCTTGACTTGCCGCCAGATTCCATGGAGTTGCCTAAGGTAAAATAAAAAAGCCGACCTGCATCACATTGATGCAGGTCGGCCTTTAAAAGTTTTGGATAAATCGCTTACTAAAGCAGGTGATAAGAAACAGCCACACCCACAGTAACAACGGCAGCCATGGCCATGAGTTTGATGAGGATGTTAAGGCTTGGACCGGAAGTATCTTTGAACGGGTCGCCCACGGTGTCGCCGATAACGGCAGCTTTGTGGTTTTCGGAACCCTTTCCGCCATGGTGTCCTTCTTCGATGTATTTCTTGGCATTATCCCAGGCGCCTCCTGCATTAGCCATAAAGATGGCGAGTGCAAAGCCGCTTGTAGTTGTGCCGATCAGCAGACCGGTAACCCCGGCAACACCAAATACCAACCCAACTAAGATGGGGATCAACAGAGCCATCAGCGAAGGAAGCATCATTTCCTGCTGGGCGCCTTTGGTCGAAATCGCAACGCAACGGGCATAATCAGGCTCAGTAGTGCCTTCCATGATGCCTTTGATTTCGCGGAACTGGCGACGAACTTCATCCACCATTTTCTGCGCAGCACGGCCAACAGCATTCATCGTCATACCGCTGAAAAGGAATACCGCCATCACACCGATTAATATTCCAACAATAACCCGTGCGTTCATCAGATGTATTTCGTAGTGATAGATGAAATCGATGAAAGTGGCATCCTTTGCAGCTGTTCCATTGATCAGTGTATCGGGCTGATTCAGAAAATGTACAAACATCATCTTCACCTCTTCAAAATAAGCGGCAAGAAGTGCAAGAGCAGTAAGAGCGGCGCTTCCGATAGCAAAACCTTTACCTGTAGCTGCAGTAGTGTTTCCCAATGAATCGAGCGCATCGGTACGTTTACGCACCTCTTTACCCAGATGAGCCATCTCGGCATTACCACCTGCATTGTCGGCAATCGGACCATAAGCGTCGGTGGCGAGGGTGATACCTAATGTTGAAAGCATTCCCACTGCGGCTATACCGATTCCGTACAATCCGAAGTTGATGTCGGCTTTATCGAATGAGAATAGGGTCGGAGTGGCAAATCCGTAAGCAAGTGTGATGGCGATGGCAATGATTAACAAAGGAAATGCTGTAGAGATTAGACCTGTGCCAATTCCCGAAATGATGATCGTAGCAGGACCTGTTTGGCTGGAAGCTGCAATCCGTTGGGTTGGTTTATAGGCTGAAGCAGTGTAATACTCAGTGGATTGACCAATGCCAATACCTGCGAGCAGTCCGACAACAATCGAACCCCAGAGGCCTAAATAATTGGGAAGACCAAGGAAATATAAAATGACCAGTGAGAAAATAACAATCAGGCCGGCACTTACATTTACACCAAAACCTAATGCTTTGAGTAATTGTTTCTGGGTGGCGCCTTCTTTGGTTTTTACCATATAAACACCAGCGATCGAGAGCAAAGTACCAACAGCAGCGATCAACATCGGAGCAATAACGGCGCTGTATTGATTATCAAGGTAACCACCGGTGTAAGCAGCAGCTCCCAGGAGGGCTGTTGCAAGAATTGAACCGGCAAACGACTCAAAAAGGTCGGCGCCCATACCTGCAACGTCGCCCACATTATCACCTACGTTATCGGCGATGGTTGCAGGGTTGCGGGGATCGTCTTCAGGGATTCCGGCTTCCACTTTTCCTACAAGGTCAGCGCCAACGTCGGCAGCTTTTGTGTAGATGCCGCCGCCCACACGTGCAAACAGTGCCTGTGTGGAAGCACCCATGCCAAAGGTAAGCATGGTTGCGGTAATGGTTAACAACTGCATCCCGGAAGTTGTTTCCGGAATAGCTAAGTTCAATACAGTGAACCAAATTGAAATATCGAGCAACACCAGTCCTACCACTGTTAGTCCCATGACGGCGCCGCTTCTGAAAGCAAGCCTGAGACCGGCATTGAGAGAATCACGGCAGGCGTTGGCTACGCGGGCTGAAGCATAAGTAGCTGCTTTCATCCCAAAGAAACCGGCAAGCCCCGAAAAGATACCTCCTGTGAGAAAAGCAAACGGAACCCATGGGTTCTGAATGTGTAGCACATAGGCCATGAAACTGAAAATGATCGTGATAATGACAAAAACTACTCCCACAACTTTGTATTGCTGACGTAAGTATGCTCCGGCGCCCTTGCGAACGTGATGAGCAATGCGTTTCATCACATCAGTTCCTTCGCTGGCGCCCATCATCTGCTTGAAAAAAAAGTAAGCAAACCCAAGAGCAAGCACAGCACTGATTGGTGTTAACCAAAAAATTCCTGGCATTTTTTCCTCCTTTTAAATTAGTAAATTAATATGTTAACTGTTAAATGATTGATTAATAATGCGCGCAAAAGTAAAATTATTGACCGAACCGGGCTGACAATTTAATAAGATTTTAGAAATCCGATCACTGCTTTTTGAAAAGGTCATACTTGTTTAAGCTGATCTGAACCCTTTTGTAGCCTTCAGGAACATCCGCATTTAAAGTCTTTAATTTCATAAAATACTCATTCTCCTCTCTCGGATCGAGTGATATGTTGAAATACCTGACCAAAAAACCCTCAAGAATAAAATTGTATTCGGAATACATTTCCTGCGGAACAGTGATGGCAGAAAGGCGCGGAACAACTTTCCCGATTTCATACACATCCGCCACAGTTTCTCTTTCACGCGAAACCTTTCCATATTGTGAAGCAGTGATGACAATTACTCCGGCCATCATTAAAATGGTGAGGAAGGTGAATATTCTGAACGCTTGTTTTTGTGAATTGATTTTTTCAATCCAGACTGCAACCATGGGCGAGATCATCAGTGCAAAACCAATGGCAAAATAAGGAAATGCAGGGACGAGGTACCACCCTTTTTGAACCATGGTCGTTGCAAGTGGCGCCGAGCCTGAAAATCCAATCAGAAGAAAAACCAAAATGTTGCTGCTATGATTGGAAAATCCTGTTTTCATCTTTTTGAAAAATGCAACAGCCGAAACCACCGAAACCATGATCATAACCGGAATCAGCTCTTTGACCAGCCTCCAGAGAATTTCGAGTCGGTAATCAGCTGTGGGCATCACATCCACCCGCATAAGCAACCGCTTAAACACATAGTTGGAAAGGCTTTCGCTGCTTTCCGGAAATAGAAACAGGACAACATAAATCGTCGCCGCAACGGCAAACAAAATTGCAGTTTGCCACACACTTTGCCAAAATCCGGTCTTTCGTAAAGTTAACCAGTAAAGAAAAGGAACGGCCAGCGGAAAAAGCCCGGGTATGCCTTTGGTGAAAGAGGCCAGGAAGATCATCAATCCCGATCCGGCTAACAGGAAGATTTCGTTCCGCCTTGATTTGATGGCGTAAAAGAACAGCAGAACAGCAGCAAGGTCAAAAACACTCATGGTGTTTTCCATCATATTTCCCCGGAAAGACCAGAAACACACCGGAATGGTCATCCAGAACAATACCGGCAACCAGCCCAGTTTTCGTTGTCCATCTGATTTGGAAAAAATTTCTTTCCACAGCATATGGATCAAAAGAATATTGAAAACGATCATCAGGAGCGTATAAAACCTTTCAACATAAATTGAGCTGCCCAGCACCTTGAAAAACAGTGCCTGGATGCCGAACAGTAGCGGCGGATGCTCATGAAAAGAGGACAACCCGGCAATGTTCATTTTACTGTACTGTGGAAACCAGAACGTGCCGATGCCCTGGCTGAGATTGTGCGAAACGCTGCTGTAGAGCATCGCATCCTGGAACATCGCATCCTGGATCAGCACCGGAAGCGTCAGCCCAAAAACCACGCTTAGGCTGAATATCCAAAAAGGGAGCTGTTTGTTTGTTTTCATTTTTCGCCAAAAAGTTCATAAACAGAAGCGCAAAAGTAACAGAATTGGAATTTCATGGAAAATGGAAAAGGCAAAAGATAATCAGAAACACAGACTTGAGGTTAAGCTGAACGTGTGTTCGGACGAGGCTCAGCCTCGTCCGGTTTATTATGGCAGGCTCCAGCCTGCCAGGGAAAAGAAATCCAGACAATTTCCGGTTTTCGAAAAAGGATTTAGACCTGACAGGTTTCAAAAACCTGTCAGGTCTGCCGACAACCTTAGTAGAGATGACCGACACTAAAAGTTATCAAACCTTATCCCAAAGGGATCCCTTCGGGATTGCCTTATTTTCAATGGATTGAGCCCTGACAGTCCCGCACGTGCGGGACTGTCAGGGCTTTTCATGCAGAGCCTGATCAAAAATCCACGTTTGAAACAAAATAATTTTGATTTTCCCGGACTAACCGGATGGGTGATAAATTTACTTTTTTACCTTTGGCGATCATTTGATCGTTGAACTTTTTCAATTAAACTACAAATCATTTGCTATGAGAAGATTTACTATTGTTCTGCTGACTTTAGCTTTCTTTTTATCCTTTACCGGCATTGGCTTTGCTCAAACTGCCAAGAGTGATCAGCCCCTGTCATCCGAAACATTTTCAGGGCTAAAATTTCGCAGCATCGGCCCGGCGCTGATGTCTGGGAGAATTGCTGATATTGCCATTCATCCGGAAAACAACAACATCTGGTACGTGGCTGTTGGTTCGGGTGGAGTATGGAAAACCATCAACTCCGGCACTACCTGGACTCCCATTTTCGATAACCAGGGTTCGTATTCTATTGGCTGTGTAACCGTTGATCCTTCTAACCCGAATGTGATTTGGGTGGGAACGGGCGAAAATGTAGGTGGCCGGCATGTGGGCTATGGCGATGGCATTTACCGTAGCGCTGATGGCGGCGCCACCTGGCAAAACATGGGATTAAAGACATCCGAACATATTTCCAAAATCATTGTTCACCCAAAAAATCCTGATAATATCTGGGTTGCAGCCCAGGGGCCGCTTTGGTCTAAAGGTGGCGAACGTGGTGTGTTTAAGACTACCGATGGTGGAAAAACCTGGAAGCGCACCCTTGGCGATGACCAATGGGTTGGCGCCACCGACATTATGATTGACCCGCGCAATCCCGACCTGCTTTATGCTGCAACCTGGCAACGGCACAGAACCGTTGCCGCCTACATGGGAGGTGGACCCGGAACAGGAATTTACCGCTCTTATGATGGTGGTGAAACATGGGAGCGCCTCACCAATGGACTCCCTGCTTCCACCATGGGGAAAATTGGTATTGCCATTTCCCCTCAGCAACCGGATGTCATTTATGCCGCCATCGAACTCGACCGGCGCTCAGGTGGAGTTTATCGCAGTGTCGACCGTGGTTCAAGCTGGACTAAGCAATCGGATGTTGTTGCTGGTGGAACCGGTCCTCACTATTACCAGGAACTTTACGCATGTCCACATCAGTTCGACAGGATTTACCTGGTGGATGTGAGGTTAAGGATTTCGGACAATGGCGGGAAAACATTCAGGCGAATGCACCATCGCTTTACCCATGTTGACAATCATGCCATTGCCTTCAAAGCCGATGACCCGAATTATATATTGCTTGGCAACGATGGCGGGCTGTACGAAACATACGATCTGCTCGAAAACTGGAAATTCGTGTCTAACCTTCCCGTGACGCAGTTCTATAAAGTTGCTGTTGACGACGACGAGCCTTTTTACAATGTGTACGGTGGCACCCAGGACAACAATACACAGGGAGGCCCTTCAAGGACTGATAATGTGCATGGCATACGCAATGCCGACTGGTTTATTACTTTAGGTGGCGATGGCCATCAACCGGCCACAGAGCCTGGTAACCCTGATATTATCTATTGTCAGTCGCAGCAAGGCTATCTCAACCGTTTCGACCGGACAACCGGTGAGACGGTCCTAATCCGTCCTCAACCCGGGGAAAATGATGGAGTGGAACGTTTCAACTGGGATGCTCCCATTTTGGTCAGTCCGCACAAGCCTTCGAGAATTTATTTTGCTTCGCAGCGCGTGTGGAAATCGGAAGACCGGGGAGATTCATGGACAGCCATCTCCGGCGATCTCACAAAAAGTCAGGAACGAATCACCCTTCCCATCATGGATAAAACCTGGAGTTGGGACTCCCCATGGGATTTTTACGCCATGTCGGATTACAACAGCATCACCTCACTGGCCGAATCTCCGTTGCAGGAGGGATTGATCTACGCCGGCACCGACGACGGGATTGTTCAGGTTACGGAAAATGGAGGAGACAGCTGGCGGAAAATTGAGGTCGGAACCCTGCCCGGCGTTCCTGCTACAGCTTTTGTTAACGATATTAAAGCTGATCTCTTTGAAGTAAATACTGTTTACATCGTGCTTGATAATCATAAATATGGTGATTTCAATCCTTATGTGTTGAAAAGCAGCGACAAAGGGCAAACCTGGACTTCAATAAAAAGCAACCTGCCCGAAAGAACACTGGCATGGCGGATTGTCCAGGATCATGTGAAAAAGGAATTGATGTTCCTTGCAACAGAATTTGGTATCTGGTTTACGATCGATGGTGGAAGCCAATGGATTCAACTCAAAGGCGGCCTGCCGGTCATCTCTTTCCGCGATCTGGCCATTCAGCGGCGCGAAAACGATCTTGTCGGGGCTTCTTTTGGGAGAGGTTTTTACATCCTGGATGACTACAGCGTTTTGCGCAGTGTGACCCAAACTCAGCTACAGGAAGAGGCCACCCTTTTCCCGACCCGAAATGCCTGGTGGTACATCCAGCGAAACCTTCTCGGGTACTCGCAGAAAGCTTCTAAAGGCGATGCCTATTTTGTGGCTGACAACCCTCCTTTTGGCGCTGTTTTCACCTACTATTTGAGGGATACCTTTGAAACAAAAAAATCGCATCGTCAGAATACAGAAAAAGAACTTGCTGCTCAAAACAAAGACATCCCCTTCCCCGGTTGGGATACTGTGGAGGAAGAGCGTTTAGAGGAAAATCCAAAAATTTGGATTTTAATCAAAGACCAAAAAGGTGATGTAGTGCGCCGGATTGAAGGTGCGGCTTCCAAAGGTTTTAACCGGATCGCCTGGGATTTGCAGTTGCCTTCACCCCTGGCCATGAAAACAGAAGTATCAGAGTGGGAACCAAAAAGCCCGATGGCCGCCCCGGGAGTTTATACGGCCACACTAATGAAACAGGTTGATGAGGTGTTTACGCAACTCTCTGAACCTGTTAATTTTGAGGTAGTTCCCATGAGAAAAGGGGCACTTGAAGGATCAACGCCGGAAGAAACTGCAGCCTTCTGGCAGGAGATCCAGGATTTCCGTCGCGCGAAAACAGCGGCTGATCAGGCTTTAACCAATGCTATCGAAAAAGTGGATCTGATGCGCAGGGCATTGGTCAGGGCGCCGGTGAATCCGGCAGAACTCGAATCACAGTTGGTCGGAATCAAGAACGAACTTACTGCACTCGATAATGAATTGAACGGCAACCGGTCGAAGCAGCAGGTGGGGGAAAATCAGCCCCATACGATCAGCGACCGGATTTCAGCTGCCACCATGGGCACGTTCAATTCAACCTACGGCCCGACACCAACCCACCGGCTCAGCTTTGAGATTGCCCAAAATCAGTTTACAGGTATTCGCGATCGGCTCGAAGACATTCGTCAAAACAAAATCCCTGCCCTCGAAAAAGCCCTTCATCAGGCCGGCGCTCCATGGTTTGATGGGCAGCCGATACCGAAGGAATAATATGTGATAGGCGCCGGTTTTAAGCCGTTTTTAATTTATTCCTGACAGGTTTCAAAAACATACTCAGCCGGGGTTTCGACTCCGGCTCTTTTTTTCATAATCTGAGGCTGTCTCAAAAGTCTTTCGTTTGGATTTTCAACGGTTCGGGTTAAATCCAGACTTTTGAGACAGCTTCATTTTTTACCATAAACATCGATTTGGAAGAAAAGTCCAACAGATTGCAATAAAAGTCCTACCCTCACGCCACCTCCCCGGAGTACTTTTGCCGCAGTTCTTTTTGGCAGGGAATACAACCGAAAATCGGGTTTACTTTTTAAATCTATAAAAAAATTCCGGAATAAAAATCGAGCATAGAAATCGGAAAAACTCTCCCATCGGTGGGGTGTGTAAGTGATTATTCTTTGCCGTATTTCAATCCTCAAATCCTTAAAAATTCATAATTGGATTTTTTTAACAGAAACTTAACAGCTTGATAATGATTAATGGTTGTTCTTTGCAAATACATAATGATTCTAAATAATAAACGCAAGTTGTTGATTATTAATGAAATAAACAATTTTGATTTAATATGAATTTGAAGCCAAATTATTTATAAATATCGTGCAAATTACTGAAATTATGTGACTTACGTATGGTAAAGCGCATTAATCCATTTCATTTTGTCATACTGAAAAACAATATCAAACACCTAAATTATGAAATCTAACTACTTTTCAAAAAAAGCAGACAAGTGCGGTTCAATGATGAACTACGCAGTACAAACAGGCACAAGTGCTTTGAGCAGTGGCATTGGAAATCCTTACCATTCGGGCTTTAACTCGTTGGGCATAGGTTTCGACGATTTTAAAAAGTCACTTAACAAAAGTTTTCCTGCGGTTAAAAGCTGGGCGGGGCTTATAATCTTCCTGTTAATGACTGGTTTCTTATTAAGCAACAGTTTAGCCTATTCGCAGACAACAGAAACATTCAATTACACCGGAGCGGTTCAAACCTGGACCGTACCTGCCGGTGTAACATCTGTCACTATTGAAGCATGGGGTGCACAGGGAGGAGCAAACTGGGTAAATAATAACAATTATGGGGGTTATGCCTCTGGCATTCTGTCTGTTACGCCTGGTCAAGATCTTAATATTTTTGTAGGCCAGCAGCCTAGTGGTATTAATGGTGGATGGAATGGTGGTGGTAATGGTGAAAGTTTAGGGCAAGGGGGTGGTGGCGCATCAGATATACGTGTCAATGGATTAACATTAAATGACAGAGTGATTGTGGCAGGCGGCGGTGGTGGAGCAGGTTATTGGAGTAATTTACATGTTGTTGGTGGCCAGGGTGGAGGTTTAGTAGGAGGTAATGGATACCGTGAGCCTGCCGAACCAGGTGGATTAGGTGGAACCCAAACCAGTGGCGGTGCTTCTGGAACCTGTGCGTCCTTAAATAACCCTCTCACTGCCGGTAGTTTTGGGCAGGGTGGAAGTCCTAATAATTGCGGATGCGAAGGATATGGTGGTGGTGGTGGATGGTATGGAGGAGCTGGAAGTGGAAATTGCAGAGGTGGCGGTGGAGGTTCTTCATACATTGATGGAGTAACCAATGGAACAACAACAGCAGGTCTGCGTTCAGGTAACGGTTTAATTACGATTACCTATGGTAATCCTACCTGCATCAATCCAACCGATGGTGGCGAAATAGCTGCCGACCAAACCATCTGCTCAGGCGATGTTCCTGACCCATTCACCAGTATTTCAGCGCCAACCGGTGAGGTAGGCACGCTGGAGTATCAGTGGCAGATCAGCACGGCAAGCCCGACTTTTGAGGATATCCTGGGAGCAGTTTCCGACACGTACACGCATACAGGGACAGTTACTCAGACTAACTGGTTCCGCAGGCTGGCGAAGGTAACCTGCGAAAGCGCCTGGGTAGAGTCGAATGTGGTGCAGGTGGATGTAGATCCTCTTCCCATCGCAACCCTATCAAGCGTAATAGACGATTTTGAAGACGGTCTTCCTGCGGGTATTGATGGTGACGGTATGCTCGTCGGTTTCCTCACCTGGGGGGACAACGGCACCACTGTTACCATTACGACCACATCAGTTCCCGACACCGATCCGCTGGCGCTGCCCGGCCAGTCGGGCGACAATAACTTACTCAAGCTTGATGCTAACATTATTAGCTATGGTGGCTTAACCCATGCTTTTGAGAACGAAGATGTAAACACCTGGATAACGCAGGATTGGACCAGTTACGATGGGATCGCTTTCTGGCTCTACGGCCAAAACACAGGCAACGACCTCTATTTTGAGGTTCAGGACAATCGAAACCCCGGCTCGACCGTATTTGATGTGGAAATCTATACTCACACCTTCACAGACAACTTCTCTGGCTGGAAGTTATTTGCCCTTAACTTTAATGACTTCACCCGCAAGGAGATTCTCAACGGTGCGCCCAATGACGGCTTCGGACTGGACGAGGTGCATGGCTGGGCCTTTGGCTCGCTCAGCACCGGCGGCGCAACAGTTACGTACTATATGGACAATGTGAATGTTTACGGCAAGACCGGCAGCGCCACGATTTGCGAAGACGGTTCACACCAGGTGAGCGGCGCTTCGGCAGAAAACGGAACCATTCTGTGGTCTCATAATGGTGCTGGTTCGCTAATTGACGAAACCACCTTAACGCCCACTTATACGCCGGAAGCCGGTGATATTGGCAATGCAGTAGTATTAACTTTGACCGTGACCGGAAGCGCATTTTGTAACCCTGCGACTGCAAGTTTCACACTTTATGTTGAAAATTGCTGCGCCAACCCCTCAGATGGCGGCGAAATAGCTGCTGATCAAACTCTGTGTTCAGGTGATATACCCGCATCCTTCACCAGCCTTTCAGTGCCAACCGTCTTCACTGGCGATCTGGAATACCAGTGGCAGATCAGCACGGCCAGCCCGACTTTTAACGATATCTTTGGTGCGGTTTCTGACACTTACACCCATGTTGGAACGGTAACCCAGACCACCTGGTTCCGCAGGCTGGCGAAGGTTACCTGTGAATCTACCTGGGTTGAATCGAATACGATTGAAGTTTCAGTTTTTCCAAATGGTCTTCGTACCTGGACCGGCCTGACCAGCAACGACTGGAACACCGGCAGCAACTGGGATCCGCCCTGTGTGCCCACTGCCGATGACGATGTGATCATCCCCGATGTAACCAGCGATCCTGTCATTTATGCCGGTATTGCGGCAATGGCCAAATCGGTCACCGTAAATACGGATGCCGCCCTCGGTATTGAAGCCACCGGCAGCCTCACCATCAATGGCTCCGCAATACATGAAAATGGCTACTTTTCAGGCCTTTACAATCGTGGCTCAATGACCAACGACGGCCTCATTGTGCTGGGGTCGCTTTCCAGCGTGGGTGAGATTGGTTTGTGGAACTTAGGAACTTTTAGCAATACCGGTGAAATACAAATTGACCGCTCAACCCTTGTCGCCCTGTGGAGTTCAGTAGGGCAATTCACCAATTCCTCACTTATCCAGATTGGCGCATCAGCCAGCGTGGAAGATTTTGGTTTGTATAACGATGCTTCCTTCATCAACACTGCCGATGGGCAAATTGTAATCAATAATTTCACCTACCGGGGGCTTGAAAACCGCACCGGAGCGATCGACAACTCCGGTGGAATTACCATAGGTTTTGTATCCGGTACAGGCCAAAGAAGCATTATGAACCAGGCAGAGTTCAACAACCATCCCGGCGGAGAGATCTTCCTTGACCGGGCGACGGCAGTGGGTGTTTACAACGATGCAGCCGGGTTGTTCAACAATGCTGCACTGCTCAACATAGGAGGCACGGTGAGTGTCGGCCAGTATGGTATCCAGAATATTGGCACATTTACAAACACCCTTGACGGTGAAATCTATATTGACCGCTCTTCTGCG
>JACZJL010000054.1 GCA_014860585.1 Bacteroidales bacterium
CCGAAAATGAAAGCGAGGTCAGCTATTCCATTACTGATATGGATGGAAGGGTGATCGAACAATCCGGTTTCATCGGCTGCGAGGCCGTGCTCGATGTGAGCAGCTTCAAGCCTGGGTTGTATGTGATCAGGATGGAGATAGGAGGGGAGGTTGTAACAAAGCGGCTTGTGGTGATGTAGATCGTATTAAACCTGTCAGGTTTTAGAAACCTGACAGGTTTTCAGGAGGTGAATACTAAATACAGGAATAATGGCTAATGCTGCATTTAACATTATTTATAAATAAACTCGTAAGAATAAACAAGATAGGATTTCAATTTTGTTTTAAATTTACACCTAATTTTTCATGTTAATTTTTTACTCTGTATATCAGTTCTTTTTACGTTTCATCCAATCCTTAACTTCTTCTTAAACAAATATTTAAAATGCTGACCCTACCAGGAACACTGCTGAATGTGTGTGGCCTTAAGGCCGACAATAATCGTTTGAGCAACATCAGTTTAGTTGATGACTACATGTTGTTGCCGTTTGATCTGGGCTTGGTTAACTTCTGGCGGGCAGACGACATCAATGGCAATAGTTCTACAAACCAGGATTCCGCATGGATTTTCGTGAAATACCATTTGGTAACAGAAAACTGGCGCTATGCATGGCTGAACATCTGTGTTCACCCCGTTACCGGCACTGCTTTTCATGACGGACTGCGAGTTCGGGACAGTTCCTATCATATCCACCACAACCCTAAACAAGGGACTAGAATCTGCTGCCCGGCTTTTGGCACAACTGACTTTACGTTTACCGGCTCACTGTTCCGCCTGAACTGCGGCTACGATAGAATGAATTATCTTCTAAATTGAAATTATTTGAGTTAACACTTTATTATTCACCTTAATCACATTGCTATGAAAAAGAAATCTTACCTTTTGTTTGTAGGTTTTTTTGTGATGACTGTGTTGTTTTTGAGTACAGCCCTGGCACAGACAATCAACGAACCTGTTAAATCCGGCGAAAGGAATTTACAGGTTAACTCTTTTACCCGCGAGAGCATTGCTGCAACGGCATCTCCCGGCATTCAATCCGGAAATCGATCTGAAAACGTTTTGCCGGTAAACGGCAATGAAAGTGCATGCTGTGCAATCACAAGGATAACCGGGCGCCACAGCATGACATTGATACCAGAAGAATTGGCTCATGTTTTTGAGCAAACCCGATCCTCTGTGCACGTTCAATATCCCAAAGCACCCACCGATGATGCATCTATTCTTCTTGTTGCAACTACCCAAGTTGGTGGTTCGGTACAGCAGGCACTATCCGAACTTGGCTACACTTATGATTATACATATAGTGAAAATGACTGGACCGGGATTAATTTTAGTCCATACGATGTGGTGATCATCGCCATGGATGGAGGATTAGTTGGTGCGCCAAGCCTGCTTAAAATCCGCACCGACGTCATTGATGCCGGCAAACGGGTGATCTTTATTGGTGGTACTTGTTACCAACCTTTTGCAGCAGGTGTCAATCAGTACCTGGTTCAAAACAATGTAAATAACTATTGTTGGAGCATTTCAGCTCAACTCCAATTCACTGTGACCCAGCCGGCTCACGACCTGGCACAGGGACTTGCTAGCCCCTGGAACTTCGTCAATAACTCCGCCGGTTATTATGCCTTACGCGCAACCGATCCGGACATCGATGTAGTTGCCCAGAACGGTGACAACTGGCCCATCCTGTTCTACAAAGGCGACAATTGGCCGAATGTGAAGGGCAACAATGCTAAAGGCGGAGGCGACCTGATCTGGTTTACGAATACCGCTAATGAAGGATACTGGTCCAATCCCTCTGATTTTGCGCTCCTGAAACAGATGATTTCCAACAGCATTTTATATACAAGTTCTTGTTTCGAAACGGTATTGCTCATCTCCACGACAGCCGTTGATAATTCAGTTAAAAAGGCGCTTAATGAACTGGATTACACATATAGTGATATTTTTTCTTCTGATTGGACCGGTATTGATTTCAGTCCGTATGATGTGGTCATCATTGCCATGGATGGAGGAAGTGTAGGTGAGTCGAGTCTGCTTAAAATACGCACCGACGTTATTGATGCCGGCAAACGGGTGATCTTTATTGGTGGTACTTGTAACCAACCTTTTGCAACAGGTGTAAATCAGTATCTGGTTCAAAACAATGTAAATAACTATTGCTGGAGCATTTCACCTACACCTCAATTGACTGTTGTTCAACCTGGCCACTGGCTTGCAGAGGACGTGCCAAGTCCTTATAATTTTGCCAATAACTCTACCGGTTATTATGCTTTACGCGCAAACGATCCAGACATAGATATCGTTGCCATGAACGGAGACAACTGGCCAAACCTGTTTTATAAAAATGGCAACTGGCCGGGCTCAAAGGATAATAAAGCCAAAGCTGTTGGTGATCTTATTTGGTTTACCAATACTGCAGCAGACAATTATTGGAGTAACCCTTCCGATTTTACCTTACTGAAGCAGGTTATTGAAAATTGTCTTTCATGTGCATCGCCATGCAATAATCCATCTGACGGGGGTGCTATTGCAGCCAGTCAAACCATCTGTACCAATACATCCCCTGATCCGTTAATCCAGACTGTTGCCCCGGGCGGCAATCCGGTGGGAACCCTGGAGTACAAATGGCAAAGCGCAGCTAATGGAACGGATTTTTATGATATTCAGCCTCCTGCCGCCTCGGAAGGCTACAGCCCGCCTGCACTTGCGGCCACCACTTGGTACAAACGCCTGGTAAAGGTAGATTGCGAAACGGAATGGGTGGAATCGAATGTTGTGGAGGTTACAGTCGAGGAAGAACTTTCACTCTCCTGTCCTGAACCCATCACCGTTAACAATGATGAAGGAGCTTGCGGTGCATCTGTTGAATTTGCTGCAACGGCAGTAGGAACACCAACTCCGACCTTGACTTATACATTAGATGGAACTGAAATTTCCTCGCCACATCTTTTCGACGTTGGTACTCATACTGTTGTGGTTACTGCTGAAAATGATTGTGGATTGCTGGATTGTTCCTTCACGGTAACGGTGAATGATAACGAACCGCCAACAATCACCTGTCCGGAAGACATTACGGTAAATAATGACGAGGGTCTTTGCGGAGCAGTGGTGAGTTATGATAACCCGGTCGCTTCGGATAATTGTGGAGGATCTGTTACCAACCCATTGATCTATTTCACCGCTACATTTGAAGGAAAAATATATTCTGCAAATGCTGACGGTTCAGGCACACCCACTCTGCTATATGATCCGGATGATGGTATTCCAATTTTTGGGCCGGTTGGAATAGAAGCTGATCTTGGTTCGGGAACTCTTTACTGGGGTGGAGGTAACCATGGTAATATTTACAAAGCACCGGAGGACGGCATGGGGACTGTAACAACAATTCCAAGTACCAACGGTTGTTGCGAACATCACGATTTAGAAATTGATCTGATCAACGGAAAAATATATTTTACGTTAGCTGGAATCGGATTAGCAGTCGCAAATCTGGATGGAAGCGGCACAGCTACAAGCCTTACCACAACATATGCAACCTCGATGGCATTAGACCGTACCAACAATAGAATCTACTTTGCATATCCGGATTTTTATGGCATTAATGTAATAAATACCAATGGCACAGGGGAAGTCAGTAATTTCATAGCAGCCGGCGATCAAGTCAGGGGAATAACCATCGACGAGGCTGCCGGCCGGCTGTATTGGGCCGACATGGGTGAAGGGAAAATTTATACTGCAAAGGCAGATGGTACCGAAACACCCTATATTTTATACGATGACGGTGCAACAGGCAACGTTTACGGAATAGATTACGATGCTGCCAACGGATTGTTGTACTGGACAGTTTTTAATAATTCAAGTGGCATTGACTACATCATCGTTGCTCCGGCCAACGGTTCGGGTACCCCAACCGTACTTTATACCGGTTCCTATGGCAGTATCCGGGGCATTGCCTCGGGCAGAAATATACATGGCATGACTGGAGGCGCAGGAACACCGGTTTCTGTGGTTTGTACGCCACCGTCGGGGTCTTTATTCCCTGTAGGGACAACAACTGTAGAGTGTGTTGCAACCGATGCT
>JACZJL010000055.1 GCA_014860585.1 Bacteroidales bacterium
CAAACATGGTGTAGTTGAACTCATAAAAACCCTGCCCATTCTCTATCCTATAAATGATCCCGCCATTTTCTGTAGAAAGAATGTCAGAGGGGAAACACCATGGATTGGCCTCAATGTAAATGGCATCCTCGGGAACCGGATTGCCATACATATCAGCCACAGAGCCGACTACAATGGGACCAGGGATGATGGTTAATGTCATACAATCAGTGACAATTTCCATGCAGGGAGGTATCGGTAAGGCTGTGAGGCACAATTCAAGAACTGATGGATTCAATAAATCCCCAAGCCAGGGATCATACCAACTATTCAAGACAAGTGGATCAGAAAAAGTACCATTTCCTGTGCTGTTCCACATTAACTCAGAGAAATTCATTGCATAGGCATCACCAGTAAAATAGGAATTTCCAGCCATAATCGTAGCATCATTACCTGCAAATACTATCGGGCACAAAATCACACTTGTGTAGTTTCCAAACAGACTGAAAGAAAGATTCAAATCCTCCACAGGTTGTCCCCAGGGAACCAATGAGGCAGCAGTCCAATCAATACAACCTATTCCAAAACCTCCTCCCGGATTTCTCCAATAGAATTCCTGGTTTAAAGTCGGCGATTCCTGTTTATTCCAATACCACTGCCCATAAGGTTCATAAGCCATATCTGGCTGGATACTTATCCAGTAATGACCAGGATTCAAAACCAAAGGTCCAAATCCCGGGGCGTTTAGTAAATCAAAATGCAAATTACCTTCTGGTGTAGAAATTACGGGAAAGTCCATATACTCGGTAAAGGGCTCTCCCGGCTCGTTACCAACAGGATTATTTTGCAAAATAAAAAGATTAGCCATTTGGGATGGTCCTCCACCACTGCTGTATTGTCCCAAAACAGATATTTCCTCAATCACCCAGGTCTGGCCTTCGGGAACGAAAAAATCATCGGTAGCCTGCGTAGAATATGAGGGGTAATCCGGGAATTCCTGGCTTGATACAGCGCCCTCATTTGAAGGAACAGATGATTGTTCATATAGCAGGCTTTTACCGTCTGGTAAATTCATAATTGCTTTGCCAGGCTTTTCAGTTAACCTGATATCCGGCAACTGACAAACCACAATCAGCGGTATACACAGGAAAACCGCTGTAATTATCTGAAAAATTGATTTGCTTTTCATGACGATGTTTGTTAATGTTAATAGCTAAATAAATGGATTACAAGACATTAAAAGAGTTTAAAGAAGTGAAATGATAAAGCAAAATAGAAGTAATTTAATCGGATTTCAGCTAATCATTGCTGAGATCTGGTTCTGCAAATCCATATAAAAGAGAATTACTTTAAGGTGAATTTGCAGCACTGGATTTAGTTGATAATCAACTTTTTAGTAAACACTTTTTTTTCGGATTTCATAATGAGAATGCAGATTCCTTTGGGCAGGGTCGAGAGATCTATCCCTGCCGGCAGGTACACAGATTGAGAGAATAACACATTTCCCAATAAATCCAGAATCTGGATGTCCGCTATCTCCGTCAGCCCGGTGATGCTGATATATCCGGAGGTTGGATTGGGGCTAACCGTGGTAACAGATCCATTAGTATAAGCAATATACAAAGGTGAAAATTCAATCTCAATAATGGCCGACAAGCCATGGGTTTCAAACAATCCTGAATGGCTGAGGCTTTCTTCACAGGTTATTTCGAGGTCAAATACTTCGCCGGTTGACTGACGATAACATTTCCAGCTAACTGGCTCGCCTTCGGTAAAGCCCTCAATGGTTTCTGTGGTTGGATCGTCGCCATTCAGGATAAGGACTTGAGAATTCTTAAGTGTGGAAATTTTACCTACTCCGCTACAGAACCCGTTCTGGTTAAAGGCTGCGATAATATCACCTGTCTGCAATCCTTTCAAACTTTCGGGGCTGAAAGCAACAAGGTGGCTCACAGGGGTCATTTTGACTTCATTCCATGGTGTGGAAATGATTGGAGGTGCTGGAATGACCTGGTTTGAAGCACTGCTTTTGAAAAAGTTAAGGACGCCTGCTGATGTGGTGAATGCAAAATAAGCCTTTCCCAGTTTCATTTCTCCCATAGTATTGATGTTATAATCCGGCCACAGGATTTCGGTATTTGCTACCCCTTTGGCCACAACAAAACCCGGAATATTTCCCAATGCTGTCATGGCGTCCATCTGGCGCCAAACCGGGATGAGGTTCCAGCCGGGATTCAGGTAGAGCGTGGATTGCTGTAACTCCCTGCCATGAATAAACAGACTGGCATCCTGATTCATTTTGACGACGTACCCTGAGAAAATGTTCCAGTCCAGGAGTGTGTTCAGATTCTGACCAGGCCAGTACAATCCCGAGAAATTGTACATAATCTCCAACTCATTAACTACCGGGCTCATGAGGGTTTCAATACTGCTGTTCATTGGCTCAAGACAGGAAGAGATACCGCTCCAGCCTGCAGCCAAATCCACTGTTTGTGCGGATAAGGGCGCGAGGCTGATCTCATCATAGTAAACATAAGCATTTTCCAGGTCTCCGGAAAACAGGTTGACCGCGGCAATATTCAGCGATCCGCCACCACTCACTCCATTTGTCCAGCTTTTTGTTACGAGCAGTTGATCGTCGTAATAGACCGACTGGCTGTCATTGTCAAGGTCAATCAACACCATGATCTTTACCCAGAGGTTTTTCTGCAAAGGGACACTGTTTCCGTCAAACTCGCTGGTAACAATATTTTGATCCGGGTTAAACCTGACCTGTGTTGACCAGTTGCAGTCAATGCCTTCACAATCATACTGGTTCAGCAGGATGAAATAGGTTGAACCCCCACTTGCATTTCCCGGGATGTACTGCCATGCAGAAATTTCCCATTGACCGGTTTCGCAGCCCGCAAATTGTTGCAAAATATCATCTCCGGTTAAGTTCGTACTTCCAAGGATTTTGACGGACTGATCCCCATAAAGACTGTTTTCGCTGGTTACACTGGCAGAGGGCGACGAAGCCACTGTACCCCACATTTCCCAATTTCCCTGGCCAACAATATCCGAATGGATGGCATAATCTTCAAAACCATCATACCAATCGGGTGTACTTCCACGAATTTCGATCCTGTAATCTTCCACCTCGCCATTCAGGGCAATTCCTTCAATACTGTTTATGTCCAACGTACTGTAACGGAATCGGGCGAAAGTATGTCCGGGAATAGCACTGTGAGGCACAACGAAGGAAAGATGATTATTGCCGGGATCAAGGTTTTGATTGAAAAAGATTTGCTCACCGCCATCGTACCAGTCGCCATCGGCGTTGAAGTCTATCCAGGCAGATAGTTTTCCGGGGTAGGAAGCATCAACCTGCAGACAGGACGTTTTGCCCGGGGTAATCATCGAACTGAAGAAAACCCCATCCTCATCATCAAATCCTGCAAAATCATCTCCGATTGCCTGACCGTCTGGTAAACCGTCAGCTTCGGTATCCACCCTCATTCCAAGAAATATTGCCGGATTGATTAAATGACGTGCACCATTGCTGGCCATCACCGTCTGGTATTGCGGATCCGGAGCATCTCCAAAATCAAAATGAAGGTAAGGATCGGCATTGATTTTCACCTCGTCAATAACACCCATGAAGTTCATATATCCTCCCCAACCACTCAACCGTCGTCCGATGCCAAGATTTGCCGTGGTTGATGCCGGTGCATTGGACCATGTAGAAGTTCCCTGTGGCTGCCCATCAACAAATAATCTCATGTAGCTCCCATCCCATGAGGCAAAGACATGGTGAAAAGTATTGTCCCTCAGATCTGTAGATCCGAAAACATCGCCATTGCCGCTTGATCCGGCATAGATGGAAAGCCTTAGTTTACCCGAGCTGAGGTAGAGGGAAAATCCGCTGCTGCCGGCTGCGTTGTAGGTATATTTATCCACAATGGCATAGTAATTCGAAGTACCCGAAGCTTTAATCCAGGCCTGTATCGAAAAGGGGGATGTGATGTTGAGACTTGACGAGTGGGGAACGGTGACAAAGGTGCTGCTCCCGTTGTAATAGAGTGCATTGCCGTAAAATCCCTGAGTCCAGGATGGATTGGTAATCGTGCCGTGGTTATTGTTGCCGGTAATGTCATGTGCAATCGTGCCCTGGTTTTCGTCAAATGGCCAGATGGCATAGTCTGCAAACGTTTCATCAACAATAATTACATAATAATCTTCCACTTCCCCGTCATTCGCTAATCCATCGAATTCAAGTCCGCCGATTGTATTGAAACGGAACCGGCAATAGGTTGTATCCAGGGCTGCAGTTGCAGGAACCGTAATGCTGAGGGAATGTCCACCTGCAACAATGGGTTGGTCATCGAAAAGTTGTTCACCGGCATCATACCAGTCTCCATCGGCGTTCCAGTCGCACCAGGCATTGAAATAGCCTCCGACTGAAGCGGTAACGGTCATTTGTGCATTTTCCCCTCTTATCCATGGCGAACTGAAGAGCACGCCATCATCATCGTTGACACCGTCGTTATCGTCACCTTGTGCAGTTGCATCGGGCTGCCCCTCAGTATCTGCGTCGATCAGGCTGCCCAGGTATACCTCCGGATCAATCAGGTGCCTTGCACCGTTATTAATCAGTAGTGTTGGATAGAATGGATCGGGACAATCGCCGAAATCATAGGTTTCGGGTAGGATGGTCTGGTCGAAGTAAAATACACCCATATCAGCGCAAGTGCCATCTGGGTCGGCCGGTGAAGAAGGATCGGCAGCATCGATACAGGGCGATTTTGCTGTTGATACAGGGTAATTTGGCCACCCCAGATGATAATCCCAATAATAGGGATCTTCGAAAATGGGATTAAGGTTGATATTTCCTATTCCAGCCCATCCCCCTTCGATGTCGGACCAGGAAGCGCTGAAAGAGCCACTACCTGCACTTGCTATTTCCTGTGGTGAATTATCCCATAAAATGCTGTTTTTTACTACCGGGTGCGTATTGGTACCGTTACTAAAAACAGCCCCACCGGCACCGGCAATCGCATCGTTTTGGGTTATCGTAACATGCTTCAGGGTTGGTGCTGATGCACCGGAACAGTATAGACCTCCTCCTAAAGGCGGAGATTCTTCGCACGACACGATATTTCCGAAAATACTTGTTCTGGTTATGGATGGATTACTGTTAACATCGCAAAAAATGCCGCCTCCACCTGAGTTAGATCTTCCATTGGACGTGTTGTTGCTGATCTGGCACCAACTGATTTGCGGATTTGAAGAATTGTACAAATACAATCCACCCCCACAGGCCACCTGGTAGCTGAATGCACTGTTCAGCCGGATTGTAGTGTTCATGACAGCCGGACTGGATTGATTGAAGTAAATCCCGCCACCAAAGGCATTTTCGCCAGCTGCTGTATTGCCGGTAACCTGAACATCCATTAAGGTTGGCCCGATGGAATTATAGAAATACAAACCTCCACCATGCATGGCCGAGTTCATGGTGACAGGAATTCCTGTGAGCCAGATGTTGGGATCGGAAAATCCTTTGAAATAAATCCCGCCACCGCTCCCTGCGCTATTGTACGTGATGCTTATGTTATTAAAAACAGGCACAACTGCGCCGTTAAAATAAATCCCGCCACCTCTGGCAGCAGCCTGGTTGCTTTCTATCTCAACGCCAGTGAAGGTCGGAGAACTGCTTTCTGCAAGATAAACACCGCCGCCATGCCCAAGATGGGTTTTGTTTTGTGCAATTGCACTTTGTTGCAGGGTTAACCAGGTCAACGAGTTGCAATAAGCGCCACCTCCTGAAATAAAAGCCAGATTTTCCTGGATGGTTATCTCTGTGAAATTGGCATGAGAATTAGAGGTTCCATCCAGGAAGAAACCGCCGCCATTTTCGGCTTCATTCCGGCTTATCATATTTGAAAAGCCATCCATTCCGGAGTTGAAGGAATGAATTCCTCCGCCATCTTTAGCTGCTTTATTCTCCTCTATTACACAATTGTTCAGGTGGATATCCGCCAATAAGTTACAGATACCGCCACCGTTTTTCCGGGCAAAATTGTTGTTGATCAGGCAGTTATTCAGGTTAATTTCTGAATTATAAACCAAAATTCCGCCGCCGCATGAGTCCTGTGTGGTTGGACCTTCCGCTTTTCCATCGGTGATTTTGCAATAGGAGAGTTGGGAATTTATGGAATTGATAAACCGCAACCCATGCCAGCCCATGGTTTTGTTTTTGGCTGTAAATACAATCGTATCACTTTCAGTCCCCAGTGCATCGAGGTGACCATTGATAACAAATTTATGATGTCCGAGGAAGATCACCTCCACACCCGGATCAATGGCCAATGACTGGCCATTTGCAACAGTTATTTCACCACCAATGACATACGGGGCATCTTCCAGGTTCCAGGTTCCACTTACAAAGCCGCCCGGAATGTAGGTTCCTTTTAACACATTGATATAATCCGTTTTGATTTTTGTGTCTGTTGAATCGTTGCTGTCAGTCACCGTCAGTTTCACTGTGTAAAGCCCCACATTGGGATAGGTATGCGACGGATTCTGATCAGTGCTTTGTGAACTATCTCCAAAATCCCAGCTCCATTGGTTGATTGTTCCATTCCCTTGTGTCGATTGATCCGTAAAGTCAACTGTTACGGGTTTGTACCATTCCGTAGTATCCGCAGTAAATTCTGCAACTGGCGGAGCGGCCACGAGGGTAATGTAATTTTGCCTGATGATGGTATCTTTGATGCTATTGGTGTCCTGAACGACAAGCGAAACGGTGTAAGTTCCGCCACTGCTATAGAGATGGCTGGGGTGTTGTAAAGTATCGTAGGAATAATCACCGAAATCCCAGAACCACTTATTGATCTGTCCCGATCCTTTTTGGGATAGGTCGGTAAATGCTATTGTTTTGGGATAATAACCATACGTTGTATCTGCTTTGAAATTGGCTGTTGGCGGGTAAAAAGTTGCCGGTTCATGGTCGAAATAAAATGCGCCCATATCAGCTCTTGAACCATCGGGATCATGAGGAGATAAAGGATCCCCAACATCAAGGCATGGGGAGTTGATGGAGAGATAATAAGCCGAGTCGCCGGTGAGGGAATGGAAAAGAGGGTCGCTGTCAATATTCCCCGTTCCGGTGAAGCCACCCCTGATATCAGAATAAATAACACTCGAATAGGAGGGATAATTTACCCTGATGATTTCACCATTTGAGTTGTTATAAACAATGCAGTTTTTAAGATCAACACCGGCAAAGTAATAACAATAGAACCCACCACCAGATGAATCTGCCTGGTTCTGGCTGACTGTTGCATTCATCATCTTGACGGAGGAATACTGACTGTAAACCGCTCCTCCGTACTTACCGGCTGAATTTCCGACCAGCAGACTCCTTGATAGAACCGGACTACTTTGGTTGAGCGAATATATACCCCCTCCGCGCTCCAAAGCATCATTACTTTTTATCCAAACACTGTCCAACACCGGTTGGGGATAATTGGTGACATAACCTTCAAGGTAAATACCACCTCCATTTTTAGCCTGGTTAGCTTCTACGGCAGATTTCCCAATCATAGGATCTGATTTTTCGTAGCAAAGTAAACCACCACCATTTTCATCGGCGGAGTTGCTGAAAATCGATACATTATAAATTATAGGGCTGGAATTCATTAAACTCATTCCGCCGCCACTATCAGCGGTGTTTTCATGGATTAATGAATGCCTGATGGTAATGTCCGAATTATTGCAATAAATCCCCCCTCCGACAGCAGCTTGATTTGAATAGATATCACAGTGCGCGACCTCTACTCCGGACGAATTAACACAGCAAACCGCCCCTCCACATCCCTGGTAAGTAGAGATCAGCCATTCCGCTTTTCCAAAGGATAAATCACAATAATGGAGTTTTGACGCACTCTGGCTAGTCAGGTCTGTATCGAAAAAGCGGATACCATGCCAGCCGGTATCAGTGTCATCAGGCCTGAAGGTAATCGAATCTGTTTCAGTTCCAACTGCCAGCAACTGCCCGTAAACATTGATATGGTAATGACCCATGAACTGGACATAAACACCTTCTTCAATCGTAAGGGTGATGTCTTTTTCAACGGTGATATTTCCGACTATTTTAATCGTATCATTATCCCATGTCCGGTTCTCCGTGATAAACCCCGATTCTCCCTCTCCGACCAATATCAGCTTTTCCTTAGGGATGTAATTATGTTTGGTGGCCAAAAGACGAATCTGATCGCCTTTTATCAGTTTGGCATTTAGCGCAATAATGGCGACGCCTTCGTTATCGGTAGTGCTAAAACCAAGTAACTTCTGCAGTTGATCGGAATAGACGGCAACCGTAAATTCTTCCGGATCAGGCTCGTTGATGGTCACCTTGACTGAAATTTTATCTGCACCTTTGACCAAAGCATCTGTGGGTTCGACTGAAGTAATATTGGATGGCTCCTCAGTCCAGATTTCCATTGTGGGATCGCCAAACCAATGATAAATTTGAATCTCCGACTCATATCTGTTTGTAGTATCCATTGTGTTTGTTGATGTTGTTGATAAATCTCCGATAAATTTATGCTTTAAAAATGATTTAGCATAATTGATATCATCTCCCATTCGATAAAAACATGTCGAATTGCCAAATGTGACAGTGTCAAGTGTATCAATGAAATTTGGCCATATCCCATCCATCAACCCCCACACGAACCAATTATTGATAATTGAACCACTTATTCGGGTAGCTGCCAACACCCCGCATGATCCGCCGGTTTGGTGCCTAAGCCAGTGTTCTGCAAACGATTCACTTTCGTTACCAGTAGTGCTTCCACAATCATCTTTTTCATTGTCAAACCAACCGGTTTGACAATTGATTGACCAAATAATTGGTCGTTTATTTCCGTTACTCAATGCATCAACATCGCCATTACGAAACTCTGGATGATCCCATCCATCTCGGCTTCCATGATCACGATGAAGGACTAAAAATCTCCCATCAATTATTTCGCTTTTAATCATATTTTTGTTACCATTCCAGGGAAAATCATGATCTTTTTTCAAATAATTTGGAATTTCCTCCTTTAATGCATCTTCTCCCATGAGGTACTTTGTACTATCTGACCAATATTTTGGGTAAGGAGAATTTGTTGTATAAGCTCGATTTACAACAAAACCTTTGCTATCAAGGAAGTCTTTAACATTCTCAGCTGTTCTTGCAAAACGACGATCAGCAATACTATCATGATTATCATCCTGAAAATATGAGGCTGCTAAAGCTGTGTAATAGTACAAGTCATTTGAAGGAGGGTTCTTTTCATAACTAATTATTCTTGCAACAAGACTATCTGCCTGAGCTTTTGTATCTACAGATAGCCTTCCATAGCTATAATCCGGCACATAATCACTTACCTGAAAATAATCCTGGTATTGTTGGTCAGCATAAAACCAATCAGTTCCAATGCGACCTTGATCAGGGTGCGATAAAATTGCATGGTGTGTATTCACATGCCAGGTTGGTATGAACTCTGCATCACCGATAAAGAGGAGATAATACGGTGCAGGATTGAATGTGTTTTCTGCTTTATTAATCGAATCCTTTATGACAAGGCAGCTTTGTGTATTTACACTCATTACTTTTGTTCTAATGCCCCGCTTGTTTTTCCATAAGGCAAGTGTATCCGCAGCGCTTTTAAAATTGGAGTGGGTAATGATTAGCATTTCACATCCCATTTCATTTGACTTTGTGTCCCAATCTCCGGATTCTTTCCTAACGGATAGTATTTCCTCTCCATTAACCGAAATAGATCTAAGTAATTGGTCATTAATGGGATGCTGAAGGTTGGAAGGAATCGTTTTTGAATCTCCAGTAAAATGAACAGTTATCTCAAGTTCTGGATAAACAGTCAGTGTTTTCCTCACCGGGTTGTATTGATACGGATACACCCAGAGCATCGTCAGTGGCTGGCCACGGCTGTATTTTACAGGCTCTGCAAAAGAAAAAACACCAGGAAAGTCCGCATCTGTGCCGAATATTCTTTCGTCCCGGATGAATTGAGGTGAAGAGGCACTTTGGTTGTCGTTTTCATCAGGTAGAACCGGTGGCAGGCTAATGTTTTGATAGATGACCGGCTGACCCTGATTCACGATCAATGAGATTTCTTTCCCGTTGGGTGCTAGGATCCAGTTGCCAAAAACCGGCAGATCGGGCTTACCAACCTCAACCTGTCCTGAACCAGGCGCCAAAATTACCTGATAAGTGATACCGTCAGCAAATTTTTGTTCTGTAATTTTTAGTAGTGGAATATTTGCCTTCACCCTCAGCTCGTTTTCTGAGGAAGAAACAACATCTACACCGGCAATCACTTTTCCGGTGGCCACAGCTATCAAACAAGCCAATGCAGCACATTTGGCTATGGACTTTTTTGGAGAGCGTAGTAATGATTTCATTTTCTTTGGGTTTTAGGTTTCAAATTTCATTTGTTTGCTTTTACATATCCTGAAATTATGGACTGCAACGGATGTACCAAATCTGAAAAATATGATTTAACTAATTCATATTGTGTGCTTTAAAATTTTGATGTTGGTTTTCGACAGTCATAAAAATCGTTTTACCAGACGCTATTATCGCCCATGTGGGTGAAAAAGCAAAAACCCCCGGCCTTCCATCAGAGATTTACGTTAGCGGACGACCGGGGGTTTTATGCTATCTCCAGCTACTTATGCTCAGAAGACGGTTCACCTGAGCTACTCAATGGGTCATTTGATGATCAGCTTTTCAATGAACATTTTGTTGCTGCATTCAATATGGATAAAATAGATACTTTTTGGCTGATCTGAAAGATCAATTTCAGCCGGGAGATTTGTATTTTGATGATAAACTTCATCTCCCAGTAGATTGATCACCATCACATCGGCTTCACCTTTTAACCCTTCGATGGTGAAAGTTCCCCTGGTGGGATTAGGATAGATCATTAAGCGGCCTGATGAATTAGTCAATATTCCGGTACTGGTGGTATTGACCTCTTTAATTGCCGACAGTCCATGGGTTTCAAAAAGCCCTGAGTGGTTCAGATATTCTTCCCATTTTACTTCAACCTCAAATATTTCACCAGTGTTTTGACGGTAACATTTCAAAGCAATGGGTTCTCCTTCCAGATACCCTTCGATGGTTTCGGTAGTTGGATCGTCGCCATTCAGTATGAGGATTTGAGAATTCTTAAGTGTGGAAATTTCAACCACACCGCTGCAGAACCCCTCCTGGTTAAAGGCTGCGATCAAATCACCCGGCTGCAGAGGCTTCAAGCTTTCCGGATTGAATGCTACCAGGTGTGTGTAAGGAGTTAAAATCACTTTATTCCATGGTGTAACCGGTAAAATTTCAGAATTTCCGTGAATATACTCTTTTGATCCGCCAGAATAGGTTATTGATCCTGCCTGGGTTGTATACACATAATACGCTTTACCGGTAAGGAGGAAAGGCATCGTATTTATGTTATATTCAGGCCATATTATCTCGGGACTGGCCACACCTTTAGCTATTACAAATCCGGGCAAGCCTCCTAAAATAGACATTGATGGTTCATTACTGAACACCGGAATGAGATTCCATCCTTCTGAAATATTAACTGTTTTATCTGCTATTTCATAACCAGTTACTGTTAGGATAACATCGTCAGTCACTTTGATCACATAACCGCTGTAAAAATCCCATTCCTCAAGGGTATTTATTGGAACTGAAGGCCAATATGTACCTGAGAAATTATACAAAATGACCAGCTCGTCAGTAATAGAACTGAACATTGTTTCGATATCCGGGACATCCGGGACAAAATACGATGAAATTCCACTCCAGCCTTCATTGATGTTGATGATATAGGATGCAGCATCCAAAACTGTAATACTAAAACCGGAATAGCCGGAATTACCATTTGCATCTGTAGCGGTGTAAACTACTTCAGTTGTGCCAATGGGAAAGAAATCACCGGACATGAAGTTGCTGATTAAAGATTCAATTTCACAATTGTCAGCAATAGCAGGCGAGTCCCAATATATCGTGGCGCCACCCATTCCAGGTTCACTTTCGGCAACAATATCTGGTAATTGTGATATCTCAGGAGGTTCAATATCAATCACAGTGATTCTGAATCCTGAAAAGCCCTGATTGCCATGAACATCAGTGGCGGTATAGGTTACATCGGTTTCACCAACAGGGAAAAAGTCGCCGGGCTGGTGACTTCCGGTGATGGATTCTATTTCACAGTTATC
>JACZJL010000056.1 GCA_014860585.1 Bacteroidales bacterium
CGAGCACGGCCTCGCTGCCGACGAAACCGGATTGTTCGATCACCCTTCCATCCATATCGGCAATGGAATAGCTGACCTCGCTTTCATTCCCGGGGATGGAGATCGTAACCAGGTCATCGGCAGGGTTGGGATAAAGCTCAATTGCAGCTTTTTCTGATTGCATGTTTGTTTCATCAATGACAATTTCATCACCGGATTTCAAACCATATTCAACCTTCACATGGTCAAACCACGCCATCGAAGTGCGGGTAGCCAGCACGCTCTCGGTGAAAATACCAGCCTGGATGCAACTTCCCATGCTGATGGTTCCGCTGTACCGCTGTTGCCAGGTGGTGCCGTTGTATGAGGTAAAGACCTTGAAGTTGCTGCCGTTGCGCTGGATCTTCATCCAGCGGATCAACTGGGCTACCTGGCTCAGGTTGCGCATGGCTTTGTTTTCGGTGGTGCGGTAGCCAATGATCACGTTCGGATTGTAAAGCCTCGTTTTGAAAAGGATAGCTTTTGAACCGGGCGAACAGCTTTGGCGCATCATCACACCTGCCCATCCACCGTTTTCCACTTCAGCCAGGCGGGCAATTACGGTAACCTGATTGCCACACATCTCCTGGTAAACAAAATGATGCACATCGTTGAGTGTGGAAGATAGCCCCGTGGCTGTCAGATTAAAGGTCGGGTTGGTTGGGGAAAAATCATAATCCCCGGTTCCGTTGGCTGTCGGATGTGTGTCACACTCTTTCCATGGCGCCGGAATGCCCGCCACAAACACATTGGCTGTATTGGAAGCCTCGTTTCCGTGAATATCCGTCACGGTGAGCGTTACCGTATTGTTTCCCTTATCAGCCAGCGTAAATGTGTCTTTATCAAGTTCATAGGTAGCAATGGCGCAATTGTCCGTTGATCCGTTGTCAATATCACCTGGAACGATGGCGGCATTTCCGCTCATATCCAGTTGGATGCTGATATTCTTGGTAATCACAATTGGGTTCTCATTGTCGGTTACGGTGATAGTTTGCAGGCAACTGCTTACATTACTATCGTCATCCTCCGCAGTCCAGGTGATGCTGGTAATTCCGACCGGATAAGGATCGGTTAGTTGCAGGTTGTCGCTTCGCAAACCAGTGATTTCGGGCTCACTGGTGCAATTATCCGTGACAGTGGCATAAGTAATGGTAACTATTGCACCACATACATTGTTGTCATTACTAACTGAAATGTTGTCCGGACAGGTTATCGTTGGCGGTTGATTGTCAACCACGGTTACATCGAATGAAACCGTTGTTGCACTGTTTGTTCCATCCGTTCCGGTTAAGGTCACAGTGGTTACACCTTTGTTGAAAAGTAATACACCGCTGCCTGTACCATCCGGAATTGTATTTCCTGAAGAAGTAAGTATTGTTGCACCGGTTGTGGAGTATCCCCACATCGAACCAGAGCAGTTGTCTACAATTGGATCGAAAATCTCAAATTCAGCAGTACATGCATTGATGGTTGTGTTCAATTCTTGAATGCTTTGATTGCAGGCATTTAATTTCAGAACTTCATCAAATGACAAGGCACGACTATACAGGCGGAAATCATCCATCATCCCTCCTGAGGGAAGGCCTGTGCTTGATGAATATGCTCCCACTTTAAAAGGCCCGGAGCCAACAATGTTTGCTGCACTTTGAGCAACTGTATTCACAAGGTCACCATCGAGATATGCCTTGATATTACCCAAACTTTGATCGTACACAAAGGTGATGGTATGCGGATCCATTGTAGCGCCACCCGGTACCAGTACATCAGTTATCCCTCCTCGCAATAACCAGTTGTCTGGCCCTGCAACTCCGTTCGTAAAGCATCTGAAACCACCTGCATTCTGATCGCCAAGTATATAAAACAAGGTCGAAGAAGTTGGAATATTTGAAGTTTTGAATGAAAGTGTCCAGGATGTACCGTTTAAATTTGGGGACCAGTGAGTATTGAGATAATCATTTGCGCTGGAACCGCCATTGCCAATTAATGAACCGTCACAGATACCGGATCCTCCCTGGCTGAGTCCGCCTATAATCGTTGCAGTTTCAGTACCTGCAGGTGGATTGGAAGCCAGGTTAATGACGCTTGTTCCTGAATCGTTAAAATGATAATACAACAATTCTGGAAAAGGCGATGTTCCGCTGAGAACCGGTGCTTCTGTATCATTCACTGTTACAGTAAAACTACAACTGGCAGTGTTACCAGAACCGTCGGTGACCCAAAAAGTATTGGTGGTTGTTCCGACAGGGAAGACCGAACCGCTTGGTAGGCCTGAGGTCTGATTTGATGTTGATTGATCAAATTCGACGATAAACTGGCCGATGCTGGTGTCAGGCAGATCATTCCACAAATAGGCACCCCAGTCGGTTGCTGCGTAGTCTTCATTATTAGCGTTATTAGGTTCACCCGGACCCCAGCTCGTATAAACTACCGGTTCGCCTGTCACCCATACCCAGTTACCCTCAACCGCTTCATCGGTAAAGCCTATCCAGCACCAGTTGCCGTACCCTGACACAAGCGCATTTTCCTCAGCACTTGAAATCGTAATAAGATGACCCCCTAAAGCGATAGCTGCTGCATTGGCCGATGACCATGTTGTTGCGAAATCCGACCTGAAATAACTATGGCCATTAAGGCCTCCAATAAATGTATAGCCAGGAAGAGAAGTGTTTATGAAGTCTGTACAATTGTCATCTATTTCCGGCAAATCGTAAATAACCACCGCACCGCAAACATCATTGTCGTTGCTCACTGTAATGTCGTCCGGGCAGTTGATTTGCGGCGGTTCATTATCATTCACCGTTACCGTGAAGGAACAATTAAGCATTCCACAAACATTTTCGGCTGTTACTACAACAGTATGAGTACCAACTTCGAAAAGATGTGGCGAGGTGATAATATTTCCTTCCAACGTATAGGTTAAAGTTGGAGCGGGTGTTCCTCCTGCCGTTGCACTAAATTCAACGGAAGCACCGCAGACTCCTACGTCATTATTAACAACAATGGGTTCAGGACAGGAAAGGGTGAGTTCTTCATAAACAAGCCAACTCACAGTATTATAGTCTGAGTTTGAACAATAACTTGCCATTCTGCGGGTGCGGATTTCCACGGCGGTTTTCCCGGTTGTGGAAATGTTTGCATCCGAAGTGTAGGTATCCCAGTTTGACCAATCGCTCCCATCGTGTGTTCTGTATTCGGTCTGGTTGGTTCCATTACCGCCTGAGCCTCCGGATAATGTGGCTTTAACGTTCGTTCCAGGACATACATGTGTAATGTTAGGATCCTTGGTGAGTGTTCCGGCAACCGGAGTTTGTTCAACTGTTATGGCCACCGAGGCACACCCACTGCTAAACTGCGAATTTGCGTAGTTCCTTGCAAAGTAGGTTGTGTTTGTCTGGGGATTAACAGTGATGGGATTACCCGTGGTTACCAGCGTACCACCACAGCTTCCGGTGTACCAATAAACAGTACCTACCTCACCAACAGCGGTCAGTTGTGTGGATGAACCATTACATACCGGATTGACAGAAGCCGTTACGGATGTGGGATCAGTTGGAGGTGGACTGCTGCTGGTTGTGAAGCTTAATTGTGATCCATACCCTGTCCCATTTGTATTTGTCGCATAAGCCCGTACATAATAAGTGGTGCCGGCACTAAGGCCGGTAATCGAACTGGAAAAACTTCCAAGGCCTGTACCATCAGAGGTATGACTACCGGCAATAGTGGGTGTGCCCGTTGTATTCCAGCAAACACCGCGGGCCGTCACAGCAGCTCCACCATCGTCAGTTACATTGCCACCGCTTGAGGCTGAACTGCCGGTAATAGAAGTAACGGCAGTAGTAGTAACAGTTGGCAATACCGATTGAAAGGCTGCTCCAAAACACATGGTAAAGATCGTGCCACCAGCACCTCCATTGTGATAGAAACTAATCCAGGTGTAAGGTTGTGTAGAATGAATTCTAATCCTTCCGCCAGCACCACCTGCTGTTTGTGGAGTACTTACGCATGTAAGAACATTGCCACTTATCGACCAGGACGATGGGCAATCGCCATACGTAAAGGATATGGAAGGCGTCCCATTACTGACAGTTACTGTAAATGCCTCGGTGGCGTTTGTACCGGCTAAATTGTATTCGATGTCATTTAAAGCAATACTGAAATCATTTCGAAATG
Organism: Bacteroidales bacterium; assembly: GCA_014860585.1. NCBI lineage: Bacteria > Pseudomonadati > Bacteroidota > Bacteroidia > Bacteroidales > Bacteroidales bacterium. The sequence continues at coordinate 4,189 of JACZJL010000056.1, forward strand.
TGGCAGGACCAGATTGGCCGGTCCAAATACTGTAAGGTTTCTCAGTTACACCACATGCTGTATATGCAGAGCTATAATAAGTAAAATTACCCGATAGGGTCTTGGTAACGGTAATTCCATTTTCGGTAAATGGAAAATCGTAGTACCCTTTTTCATTTTCACATTGACTATATAAATTTGTAAATCCTCCTATAGTTAATAAAAGAGTGATTAAAATTGATTTTTTCATATGAATTAAATTTAATTGTTGTTAAAATATTAAAATGGGTTCCAATACTTTCCAATCATTATTTTCTTTTTGTAAACTAAAACTAAAGGTTACGACCTTAGCATCGTTACTAATTTGATAATGAAATTCAAAGTTTAAGATTGCTTTATCTCCGGAAATATCGAATTTTTTAAACAAAAGAAATGCATCACTTTCATTGGACGGCTGTGCAGACATTATTTCAAACTTAACGTTTTTACCACCTTTAGTTACAACTAAATCAGGAGAAAATAAATTGGGATGCCAGTAATTAATAAAAATCTGTTTCATAATCCCATTACCGTCAGTTGGTAAATACGTTTGTAGATTTGGCAAGTCAATGCATTTTTGCAGGATTTGAGTCTGGTCTTGCCGGCTCTGTCCGAATGAACAGATGCCCGACAGTGTAATTATAATAATTAGTGCAATTGTTTTCATATTCATGTTTATTGTGGTTTTACCGTTTTTAAAAAAGTAAAGAAACTTGTCTGGTTTGTAAATTTTTATTTTCATAATCTTGTTTTTGTTGTTCAATAAAAGTAATTTGTAAACCTGTGATCCCCGCTGGTTATTCGCCAGCGGCAAGGATGCGGTCCTTTAATAATGGCATTTTTTTTCATTTTGTTAGTGATTTAATTAATTTATGAAAAATAACTCGATTTTAGCTCCATTGAACAAATTTTATCATACCTGACGGGCAAAACAGCCACAACGTTTTTTGCAACCAGTAACCCATATCCGGATTCACCTGCAAATATCGCATGGAGGTTGGATGGTCGTAAAGCACTTTCGACGCCTAAACCTATGCATGTGAAATTGAGAAAATACGCAGTAGCTCCACCTCCAGAATAGGGATTTTGTTTCAGTTGTGCGTTACTGCTAGTACCAATAACTACCACAGTGATCACCTGTGAAAATCTGGTATTAAACATGAATAATGAAAGCAATGATAAAAGTAAAAATTTAGGATTAAAGATCCTAGAGAGTTTAAAAAACATGTAACTGTTTGTTCTTACATTCACTTCTATTGAGGTATTTATTAAAAAATTGACCTGAAAAATTGAGTGTAAAAGTATGGTTAATTAAATTCTGTATCTTGTTTATTTTTAGGTATTTATTTATAAATAATGTTAAATGCAGCATTAGCCATTATTCCTGTATTTAGCATTCACCTCCTGAAAACCTGTCAGGTTTTAGAAACCTGACAGGTTTAATACGATCTACATCACCACAAGTCGCTTTGTTACAACCTCCCCTTCTATCTCCATCCTGATCACATACAACCCAGGCTTGAAGCTGCTCACATCGAGCACGGCCTCGCAGCCGATGAAACCGGATTGTTCGATCACCCTTCCATCCATATCAGTAATGGAATAGCTGACCTCGCTTTCATTTTCGG
>JACZJL010000057.1 GCA_014860585.1 Bacteroidales bacterium
ATGGCCAGGTTATTCATCACAGCGCCGCCGATAGCAATAAAATGGACTCTCATGGGATTGGGTTTTGTTTTTTAGTATTCAACGCATCAATCAATTCGTTACCAATAAGTACAGGGACAACTTTCATGGTATCTGGAGTAAAAGAAAACTCCAGCACATCATCTACACCAAGCTGGCGAAGGCGTTCGCGATGCAGTGCTTTTTCGATATACTCCATGACATCCGCTTTAGCCACATTCCACAGATCAAGGGCAGCATAAGCCGAATCACAGTTCAGCGAAAACATGCCGCTGCTCATAAGCTTCCCGATGAGTGCACCGGCGAAAATGGTGTCTTCGAGACAAAAGGTGTTCTTCCAGCCGGAACAAAGGATGATTACCTGCTGGTTCTGGTCAACAATCCACTGTGCCAGTGCGCTGATGTTACTAAACGCCCCTAAGACGACGGTTCCCAACTTCCTGGCCGTTTCGATGGCAACAGTTCCATTTGTAGTGCTGAAGACCAGTTTTTCTCCTTTCACACTGCCATCCATAAAATCGAACGCCGAATTGCCGAAATCCGCAAAGTCGAGGATGCTGCCATCCCGCTCGGCTGCCACCGGGTAACCGCTATTCTTCATGGCTTTGGCTTCATCGGGCGATGAAACCGGCAGAATGGATGCTGCCCCGTTGGCTAATGCTGAAACCATGGAAGTGGTTGCCCGCAGTATGTCAACCACAACTACAATAGCCTTGCCTTCAGTAATGATGAAGTTGGCAAGTTGTGGAGAAAAACAGACTTCGATGGTGAATTTGTCGGGCATTTTTTATTAACCCTGGCAGGTCTTCAAACCCTGCCAGGGTTGGAGGATAAAAAAAAGTTTAAACCTGATAAAAGGGAATCTTTACAACCTTTGCTTTCAATAGCTTTTCTCTGACTTTGATATAGATTTCGGCATCTATTGCATCAAATCCGGTTTTGATATATCCCATACCGATGGCTTTTTTCAATGAAGGGGACATGGTTCCGGAGGTGACTTCACCGATGACATTACCCTCTGCATCACAGATTTCGTAGTGTTGGCGAGGAATACCCTTGTCGATCATTTCAAACCCGCGCAGACGTTTGGTTACGCCATTGTTTTTAAGATTTTCATGGTAAGGCCTGTTAATGAAATTATTGCCTTCTGCAAATTTGGTGATCCATCCAAGACCGGCTTCTACTGGGGAGGTGGTGTCGTTGATGTCGTTCCCGTAAAGGCAAAAACCCATCTCAAGTCGCAGGGTGTCGCGGGCGGCCAATCCAATTGGTTTAATGCCAAACTCTGCACCGACTTCAAATACAGCATTCCAGATTTTTTCGGCATGTTGGTTGGGGAAGTAAATTTCAAAACTGTTTTTTTCGCCTGTATAGCCTGTTGCCGACATGATCACATCTGGCACTCCGGCAAATTCGATCACTTTGAATGTGTAGTAGGTGATAACAGAAAGGTCTTCTTTGGTTAGCTTTTGCAAAGTAGCCAGGGCATTTGGACCTTGCACGGCAAGTTGTGAAGTTTCGTCGGAAACATTCATGGTTACAGCGCCCACATCATTGTTGTCGTTGATCCATTTCCAGTCTTTGTCAATGTTTGAAGCATTGATCACCAGCAGATATTTTTCTGCATCAAAGCGGTAAACCAGCAGATCGTCAACAATCCCGCCATCATTGTTCGGGAAGCAGGTGTACTGGATTTTTCCGTCGGTGAGTTTGGCTACATCGTTGGAAGTCAGTTTTTGGACAAGGTCGAAAGCATTTGGGCCTTTTACCCAAACTTCGCCCATGTGTGACACATCAAACACGCCCACGCTCTTCCGCACGGTTTCATGTTCAGCGATTACCCCTTCGAACTGTACAGGCATGTTATATCCTGCAAAAGGCACGATCTTGGCGCCCAGCGCTTCGTGCATCTTTATGAAAGCTGTATTTTTCATTACGATGAATTTGTATGAAGTTTATTTTCCGGCAAATTTACATGAAACTGCCGACTTACATACAGACCGATGAAAATCTATTTACAGGAGAAAAGTAGGGAAACGGGGAGAGATAGCAGGTGAATGGAGAGATTTTTAATTCGAAAAAATTAACTTTTCATTATTTCTAAAACTTTTTCTTTCAATTCTAAAAGGTTATCCTGAATAATTTGCCAAACCTCTTCAGCATCTATTCCAAAGTAAATATGAGCTATAATATTCCTAAAACCTTTGATTTTGTACCAATCAATATCAGATTCTGTAGCAGATCGGAATTCATTGGACAATTTCTCAGCCATTTCTCCAATCACTACGAAATTCATCAGGGTTGCATCAAACGAAAGCGTGTTATTGTAAAACTCATCGGCTGTTTCAAAATTCTTTGTATAATCAAGGATTTTATTGATTGAATCAAGAATACTTAACAGGCAACCAAAATCTTTATTAGAAGGTTTAGACATATCTGGCTTCCGCAATTACGCTATCTTTAAAGAATGGATGCATATATTTTTCCCTGCAAAGATCAACGGAACGATTGAATTTGTTCTGTATCTCAGCGCGCAGATTTTTTTTTATTGAAAAAAGGTCAGGGGTATTTTCCTCAAATTCAACGATCAGGTCAATGTCACTATTTGTGTTTTGTTCATTACGCACAATAGAACCGAAAACACCAATTTTGGTAAGGTGATAGTCTTTTTGAAATCTATCCTTATTCGTCGCCAGGAAACTCAATATTTGATCAAGGTCATTCATTAAAATTAAAATCTTGGTCAAAGGTAAGGTTTTTATTAAAAAACCAGACTACATCGTCTAATGTAAAGTTACAAACTGCTATCTTAAAAAATGAAATTTGTGCTAATTCAGCACCTCATTCACGAGCCTAGCTGCATCTTCGAGGGCAATGGCCGAGTGCACTTCGAGGCCGGATTCATCAATGAGGATTTTGGCTTCTTCGGCATTGGTGCCCTGCAGCCTGACAATAATAGGCACGCTGATGTTCCCGATGTTATGGTAAGCATCCACAATCCCCTGCGCCACACGGTCGCAGCGGACAATTCCTCCGAAAATATTAACCAGGATAGCTTTAACGTTGGGGTCTTTGAGGATAATCCGGAATCCTTCTTCCACGCGTTTGGCGTTGGCTGTGCCTCCGACATCGAGGAAATTGGCCGGGTCGCCGCCCGACATTTTGATCATGTCCATAGTGGCCATAGCCAGCCCGGCGCCATTCACCATGCAACCGACGTTACCATCGAGTTTCACGTAGTTCAGGTCGTAACGGCTTGCTTCCACTTCGATGGGGTCTTCCTCTGTCAGGTCGCGCATTTGAGCAACTTCTGCATGACGGTAAAGGGCATTGTTGTCAATCGTAACCTTGGCATCCACGGCAATAATCTTGTCATCCGATGTTTTGACTACAGGGTTGATTTCGAAGAGTGAAGCATCGCTTCCGATGTAAGCCTTGTATAGTGAATTCACGAATTTTACCATGTTTTTAAAAGCTTCGCCCTCAAGACCGAGGTTGAATGCAACCCTCCTTGCCTGAAATCCCTGCAATCCAAAGCGGGGATCAATTTCTTCGGTAAAGATCTGATCAGGCGTCTCTTCGGCGACAGATTCGATGTCCACCCCGCCGCGAGGTGAATACATAATCATGTTGCGGCCTATCTTCCGGTTGAGCAAAACACTCATGTAAAACTCCCTGATTTCGGAGCTTCCGGGATAGAAAATATCCTGCTGAATGAGTACTTTCCTTACTCTTTTACCAGAAGGAGGCGTTTGTGGAGTCACCAAATCCATTCCAATGATCTGATCGGTTAGTTTTTCAACGTCCGACAAGCTTTTAGCCAACTTAACACCGCCACCTTTGCCTCGGCCTCCGGCATGGATCTGAGCTTTGACTACCCAGAACTTTGTTCCTGTAAGTTCCTGCAAAGTTTTTGCAGCTTCGACAGCTTGTCCCGGAGTCTCAGCAACAATGCCTTCAGGCACAGCAACTCCGTATTGCTTCAGAATGGATTTCCCCTGGTATTCGTGTAAATTCATGATTATGTATTTATTAAACGGTCAATTTGCTTCAGCGTGTTTTCTGGCAAATACTATTTACTTCATGCTGCAAAATTATCATTTTTACCCATCAGATAAATTACCGCTTAATACACTAAACCACCTTTTAATGCGCTATTGTGAGCGAAAATCGGTTCTAAATCATTGAACAATCAGATTGTAGTTGTAGCAGGAGAAAAATGAGGAAAAGGTTTTTTTTAACAATTTTTACAGGTTTGATGCTGCTGGTGACCGTTAGCAAAGCCCAGCCATCGGTAAAAACTGCTACTGCCATCCGTGCTGAAACTCCTCCCCGTATTGACGGTTCACTTGAAGACTTCTGCTGGAGCCAGGCTTCAGCCATCAACAGTTTTGTACAATACGACCCAAACCACAGCAAACCTGAATCGCAGACTACCATGGTTTACTTCGCTTATGACGATGAGGCCATTTACGTTGGTGCGTTTCTCTTTGACAATTATCCCGACAGTATCCTGACACAAATAGGAACCCGTGACGACAACTCGCTCAATGCCGACTGGTTTGCTGTGCATTTTGATACGTATCTAAACAGGCTTGATGCCAACACCTTCAAAGTCACCGCCTCCGGTGTGCAGTCTGATTACATGCGCAGCGACTGGACTTACGATGCCGTTTGGCAAAGTGCGGTTAACATTTCAGCAGTTGGGTGGGTCGTTGAAATGAAAATTCCATATTCAGCCCTTCGGTTTCCGAAGCAGGAAGAGCAGGTTTGGGGTTTGCAGGTTCAGCGTTACATCCGGCGTAAACGCGAACTCAGCGAGTGGGCCATCACACCCAAAGGGGCTCCAAATCAGCAGCTAACCTGGGGTGCATTGTACGGTTTGAACAATATTCAGCCGCCGCTAAGGCTTGCATTAAAACCTTATCTTTCAACAACAATCCAACACGACCAGGCCATTGCCGATCCGAACGCACGCTTATCCTATTCTTATGGTGGAGGCGCCGACATAAAATATGGCATCAACCAGAGCTACACCCTCGACATGATGCTCTGGCCAGACTTTAGCCAGGTGAAATCCGACGACAAGGTGAAAAACCTGAGCGCATTCGAGACTGTTTATGCCGAACAGCGTCCTTTCTTCCTGGAGTCAGTGGATTTGTTTAAAAAAGGAGGACTGTTTTATTCCCGGCGGATTGGCGGCCAGCCGGCTGAATTCAATCATGTGAGCAGCGCGATAGATAGCAGCGAGAGCTTAACCGATAACCCTGTTCAGGCTAAAATGCTGAATGCAATCAAAGTTTCGGGCAGAAACAACAAAGGACTTGCTGTCGGATTTCTCAATGCTATAACCGGAAATACTTATGCCACCATTGAGGAAAATGAAGGAAAAACCCGGAAAGTACTGACCGACCCGCTGAGTAACTTTAATATCGCAGTGCTCGACCAGGTGCTCCCCAACAATTCATCGGCTTATCTAATCAATACCAGCGTTTTGCGAGATCAAAATTATGACAGGGCCAATGTTACCGGAGCAGGCGCCAATCTGCTAAACAGGAAAAATACTTTCCGGATCAATCTCTCAGGAGCCTGTAGCCAGGTATTTAATTACGAAAAAACAACCAAAAATTACACTAAAACCAAGGGTTATAAATATTCTGCATCTTTTGGCAAGATCAGTGGTAAATTTCAGTTTAACCTTTACCGTAATGGAATGAATGACCGCTATGATGATAACGACCTTGGAATCACCCATCGGAACGATTACGTGCAAAACGGCGTGCAATTCAATTATCATCTTTTTGAACCTGTCGGGAAAATCAGGTCCCTCAGAGCTTATCTGAATGCAAACAGAGAAACGAGCTATACCACCGGTGAGAATGTTAACAGTGTAATCCAGGCAGGATACAGCATGACAGCACTGAGTTATGTCAGCAACTGGTTAAATCTTTCCTGGTCGCCGTTTGAGCGCTATGATTATTACGATCCCCGTGAACAGGGCAGGTATTATATCCGCCCGGGCTATGCCAATGTATCATGGGGTTTTTCGACCGATTACCGAAAACCGGTTGCTCTCGACGGGAATATTTGGTTTGGTGTAGACGGGGAAAACTACAAAGGCGTCTCCTTTCGCTTACAGCCCGGGTTCAGACTGAATGACCGGCTAAATTTCAACTATTCGCTTGCCATGAGCCTTACCACAAACAATCTCGGATGGGTGGAGAAAGACAATTCAGGTACGATCATTTATGGTAATCGTGATCTGGAATCGTACGAAAACATCCTCTCTGGTCAGTATATGTTCCGTAACAACCTTTCGGTAAACCTCCGGATGAGGCACTATTGGTATATCGGAGCGTACGACAGGTATTACTCATTATTGGAAAATGGCCGATTAACCCCCAATTTAGTTTATGGCAAGAACAACGACTTCAATTTCAATAGTTTCAACATTGACCTTGTCCTTAACTGGGATTTTGCACCCGGCAGTCAACTGAGTCTGGTATGGAAAAACGCAATACAAAATGAAGATGATTTTATCACCTATGGCTTTTTCGATAACCTCACGCAAACTTTACAAGCCGACCAGTTGAACCAACTCACGCTGAAACTGCTCTATTACCTCGATTATCACACCATGCTTAAAATAACCGGCCTCAACGCTGATGATCACTTCTAAGCCGGTCTGAATTTATTGTGGTTGGAAATGATTGATACAACGATGCACCGTTTCTTCCCGAATGTCGATTGGAGAATATGATAACCGTTAATGTTTACTGTTTCCCATGGGCTGTTCTCTTGAATAATACAGGTCATTGATACCTATTCCAGCCATCCAAATTTATGATTATTTATGAAGATGGTTTGGCGTTATTTTAGCCTTCTTTATTCATAAACTTAGTGAATCTTTGTGTCTTTGATCCTTTTGCCAAAGGCATCACTTTGTGAGTGGCAACTTTTTCTTTTTGCCACTAAGACACCAAGACTCTAAGAATAAAAAAATTAAAGAATTTCATGAATTTTCCATGTTAACATGGTAAAAAACAAAATAACCGTTTGAATTGTTTTGGATCACAAAATATCAAACTTTTACGAGAATGAAAAAGCGCATACAATTTCTGACTTTTTTTGGATTGTTCTTCCTGTATGGCCCGATCAACGGTCAGGTATTCCCATGGACAGCTCCTTTTGGTGGTCCGGGGGCCGACTTTGCCACCGACATCAAACAAACATCCGATAATGGTTACATCATAGCAGGCTATGGCGGTGATGGCTTTTCAGCCAATTATTATGTGGTCAAACTAAATGAATATGGTCTCTTGCAATGGGAACGCAACCTCAGTAAAGACAATTACGCAGAGCGGGCATACAGCGTGGTGGCGACCAGCGATGGCGGGTTTGTGGTGATCGGCACTGCCACGCAGATGAATCGTCCATGGCTTGTAAAACTTGACAGCAATGGCGACACGCTTTGGACTTCCCAGTGGACTTCGACGTTGCCTCAAAACAGCGCCCTGCTTGCAAGAGGTGCTGAACTGCCCGATGGCCGTATTGTTGTGATTGGGGCAGAAGGATCGTATGGTTACCAGCCAAATATGTTTCTCGTTAGCCAAAATGGTGAGTTGACCGAACAGCGCACACTCAATGCTATCGTGCCACCTGGCTGGCTTGCAGGAACATTCGTGAGTCATATCGAAAATACGGCTGATGGCGGATTTGTTCTCACCGGGTCGGCCGGCAGCGGAACAGGAACAAGGCCATTTATTTGGAAGTTCGATCAAAATGCTGATTCTGTCTGGTCAGTTCATTTTACTCAGCAGGGTGTTTGGATGAGATCAGCCGAATCAATAAAACAATTGAGTGACGGAGGATATATTCTGAGTGGCTACACAGCTCCCAACTCCGAACACAGTTGCGCCCTTCGTGCAGATGCAAACGGAAACCTGCTTTGGTTTTCCAGCTTTCCTGATACAATTTACACCCAGGCTACCGATGTGATCGAATGGACTGATGGAAAGTTCTTAATTACCGAAAAACGTTTCAACGGTTTCGGGGAAACATTTTTTCAGACCGCTCTCCTGACAGTTGACAGCGAAGGAAGTCTGCTCAACCGGGAAATGATCATGGCCTCCGATTCTTCAACCACCATCACCCGTATGCGCCGAACCAGCGATGGCGGATTTGTGATGGCCGGCGAGATCAACGAATACCTGGTAGTGAATGAACAGGATCTGTTTGTACTTAAGTCCGATGCTGAAGGCAACATTTCGGGCGCCGGCATTGATTACGTTTGGCCGGGTGATATCAATTACGACGGCACAGTGAATATGGACGACCTGATGATCCTTGGGGTCACGGCAGGGGCAGCCGGTCCGCCTCGCGTAGATCAATCCATCGGCTGGTACCCGCACTACGTCACCAACTGGGCCGATACTGTGGTTACCGGAGTCAATTACAAACATGCCGACACCGACGGCAACGGAATTGTTGATATCCATGACACACTCGCCATTATCACAAACTATGGATTGACAAGAGATCTGGATAACCGCAGATACGTTTCATCACTACCTACAAAATCCACCAGGTCGGGAAACGATCTCTTCATCATTCCCGAAGAGGTAATGCTGATTGATGCCGTGAATGTGGAGATCCCACTCTATCTCGGCGAAGCAGCAACACCCGTCATCGGTTTTTATGGAATGCGGTTCAGTATGGCAACCGACCCAACGTTGGTAGTTGCCGAAAGCATGACGGTAGATTTTACCGGCTCATGGTTAGGTACACAAAACACCGATCTCTGGGCTATTCAGAAAACTTTTGCAGATGAAGGTGCAACTGATTTAGGACTTACGTTGAATAACCATCAGCCCGTTTCCGGGTTTGGTCAGATTGGTTTTGTTAAATTCTCCCTCGCCCAGCCACTGCAGCACGGAGAAGTGCTAAACCTCGAAATCCATTTCGATAATCTGATGGCCTATGAATACGATCTCACACCAATTGAACTCTCCACCGGAACTTTCCAGATTGTGCTCGACAATAACCTGACCGGAATGGATGACCTGGTTTTTAACGATAAAATCCATGTGTTTCCCAATCCTGTGGCGGCCGGACATCCTGTTATTATCCATAGCAACAAAGCTATTTCAACAATAGAAATCTACAGTATCGCAGGACTTTTAGTGGCTTCAGAAAAATTTGATTTGGTCACTCAACAATTCACAGCGCCGGCTGAAAAAGGCATTTACCTGCTGAAAATCTACACAACCTCAGGAATTACTACCAAAAGATTGATCGTGAACTAGGGTTTTTTGTAATCCCTTAAAGGGTTTGTGCCAAAGGCATCCCGTTGGGAAAACCCTGTCAGGGATTTTTTTCAAAATACAGAGTTAATCACTAACCTCACCCACTCCGTCATCAGGCTGAATATTTTAATTATTTTTGTCAAAAAAGAGCATTATGCAGCATCAAAATGTCAAATCGGATTTATTTGCCCTCATTGAGCAAACCAATGATATGAAAGTGCTTGAAGCGATCAGGATATTATTGCAGAAAAATGTTCAGGAACAGGATTTCTGGGATCAGCTTCCTGAATTTCAAAAGAAATCCATCGAAAAAGGGCTATCACAGGTGGAACAGGGAAATACCATTGCGCATGAGGAAGTGATGAAAAAATATGAGAAATGGCTTACCAAATAAGATGGACGCCGGAAGCTGCGGATACATTTGAAACCATTATCAGGTACCTTGATGAACACTGGTCGGAACGTGAAATCATCAACTTCGTAAGAAAAACAAATCATCTCCTTACCCAGATTTCGCTATACCCTGAAATGTTTAAACCATCTTCAAAAAAACCCGTTCGGGTTGCAAACATTACCTGGCAAACGAATTTGTTCTATCAAATACAAGAAGTTGAGAAAACCATCATCCTCCTGTCATTTTGGGACAACAGACAAAACCCTGAAAGGCAACAGTATTGACGATAGTAATATTCTCTAAATGAGGCAGTCTCAATTTATTTCCCCGCTATCTCATTGATGGTTTTCTCCAGCAGCCGGTTAAATTCCTCCGGGTTTTCCATCATCAGGAAGTGGCCGTAACCCTCCATGATCTTGACATCAAAACTTTTGACATATTTCCGGTTGTCTTCAGCATTGGTCGGGTAAAGATCGGAGCTGACGGCATAAAACGGAAGGTCAATGGTTTTGAGAATCATTTCGAGCCGGGTGCTGTATTCAAACATATTTTCAAAGGCCGACATGGCCACCTCTTTCGGCGCAGAGGACATATCGCTGGCAACCATCTCCACCAGCGTTGAATCTGCATTCGGTGGGAACATGCTCCGGACAAAACCGTTAACGCTGTTGCTGAAGTCGGAGTAAAACGGTTCAGTGAACTGCGTCATCATTTCCCGGGTAAACACCGTATCCACAAACTGCTCGTATGTGTCAATGCCCGCCAGCGCCAACACTTTCCCCGGCATTTTGGTGGCTGCGTCAATGATCACATAGCCGCCCATCGAATGGCCGATCAGGATTACCTGGTCAAGTTTGAGATCGTTCACCACCGCAGCCACATCATCGCCAAACGACTCCATTGTGAAATCTTCCCTGTTGGCGCCCGATTGGCCATGCCCGGCATAATCAAGCGTAACAACAGTGTAACGTTTCGAAAACTCCGGAACCTGATACTTCCAATAGGTTTGATCGCACGACCAGCCATGAACAAACACAAGAGCCGGCGACCCTTCGCCATAAACCGAATAACTGATTTCAACCCCGTCAGCAGATTTTACTACCCTGTCAGCAGTCTGTTGACTGCATCCTGCCATGAGTAGAAGCAGGAAAAAGAAGAGAATTGTTGGTTTCATTTGATTTGTTGGTTAAATATTTAGGCAAATTTATACATATTATTCAGCCGAGGTGTTTCTCAAAACAAATTTTCAAGTTTCACGTCACCAGCGACCATTTCAGAGGCATGTTGGTTTTTTGCGGCGCAAAGGGAATTTGTCCAGGTTGGGTTTATCCATTCGAAATGGAACCGGGTGAACTCGTCCGACAACCTATACAGCTCGTCTTTTGACTGTTGGCTGGTGTTAATTTACATTTCGGGTATATTTGCCGGAACTTCATCCGCCAAAATTTCACGACTATGTTGATCAAAGACCTGAAGCACTGCGAAGCGTTCATTGCCGGCGATAACACCATCCTGCGCGAACTGCTGCACCCCGACAAAGCCGACCTCAACCTGCGCTACAGCCTGGCGCACGCCGTCGTAAAACCCGGCCTCGCCTCTTACCGCCACCGCCTCAAAACTTCCGAAGTTTATTATATTCTCGAAGGCGAGGGCGTCATGCACATCGGCAGCGAATCCCGGCATGTCGGTCCCCACCAGGCCATCTACAACCCCCCCAACGCAGTGCAGTACATCGAAAACACCGGCGCCACCGACCTGGTTTTCCTCTGTATCGTTGACCCCGCCTGGCGGGAGGAAGATGAGACAGTGGAATAAATTCTTCCGGAGGGCTAATTGATATTTACCTCTAAGCCTCTGAAGGGCTATAGTTGGCTCAATATCACCGATTTTTGGGGATAGGATGACCGGATTATCCACACATCATCATGTTGGAAAAATTCATCGGAATGAGAAAGGGTCTGTTTTGAGGAAAACGCCTATAGGTAAAAGTCGGTCGCTATTTTTTCCTCATTTCTTTCACGATATCCTCAACTGTTTTAGCAATAAACAGTTCGGCCTTAAGCTGCGTATAGTCACCTTTCCCAGAAGAGAATTGGTTGAGGAACCGCAAAGTTTTTGCAAGGCCAAGTTCTTTGTACAAAACATCAAAAGCCTCTCTGTTTATTTCGTGTAAGGTTATAGTCTGGCTCATGGTAAAATCTCCCCGATTAATCTTGTTGGTAATACAATTTTTGGTTTTAAAAGTTTAAGTTCATCAGCTTTTTTCAAAAAGCGGTCATAACAGGTGCAAAGGTAATCAATCTCATTAATTGTGGCAATGGCAAGATGCAATGCATCATCACCAGGCATTTTACCCCGTCAGGCATACGCGTCAACTTAAGATTAGATGAGTTTGTAAGTCAATGATATTGATACGTTTTCGTTTATCATAAGCACTATATTTGACAATAATATCGAGTAATTTGTTGTTGTCAACACTATTAACAAGCCCTGATAGCAGAC
>JACZJL010000058.1 GCA_014860585.1 Bacteroidales bacterium
AGATAACCGGCTGATCGGGCAAAATGCATTCGCGGTCTATTACCAGGGACAATGGATCGGCAGCCTCACGCAGCTCCATCCCGGCAAAGGCTACATTGTGGAACTGAGCAACCAAAGCACACTCACTTACCCGGATGCTGCAAAAAGCGATGCCCCCGAACCGGAAAAAGAGATCATTTCCCCGACGGATGAAATGCCGCTGGCAAATTTGCAATACAACATGATGCTCATTGCTCAGCTCGAACTGCCCGATGGCACTATTTCCCTGAATTCCGAAGATGTGATTTACGCTTATTCAGGAGAAGAATGTCGCGGCATGGCCATTCCACATCAAGAACACAACGGTGCAATATTCATGTCCATTGGCGCTGATGTGCAGGTTGGCGAAGAAATCACTTTCAAAGCCTGGCTTTCAGAATTTGGGAGATTGGAAGATATCAACGAAACGATCAGTTTTGAAGCGCTGAAGAAATCCGGAACCATGGAAGAGCCGGTTTTGCTTACGCTGAAAGGCTTCACCGGAATTAATGGGAACATTGCCGAAGGCATTTACATTGGCGAGCCATTCCCCAATCCTTTTACAGAATCCACTGAAATTTCCTACCGCCTGAATAGTTCGGCACAAGTCAGGTTAAGCCTTTACAACAGTCGCGGGCAAATGCTGGGTATCGTCATGGATGAACAGAAAATTCCGGGATTGCACACTGCAACGATCCAGCGGAATAACCTGCCGCCGGGTGTTTATTTCTTCCGGATGGAGGTTTTCATTGCCGGCGAGGCAGTGCAGAAGAATGGGAAACTCATTATTAGCCAATAAGCCAAATTTAACAATAGAAAAATGCCACAAAGGCGCGAAGACACAAAGAATAGCGAACTTACTCCAGGAGCAACTCAGCGCCTTCGTGCCTTCGTGGCAAAACAAATCAAAATTCACAAAAAAAATCAATAACACTTAATTTTTTACACAAATGAAGAAAAGAATCCTTATCACAGTCGCAATTGCCTTTTTCATGGCAACAGTAAGTAATGCCAACGTTTGGCGAGTAAATAACATCTCTGGTTCCGGCGCTCATTTTGCCAGCATCAACGAAGCCAACAACTCCACCATGGTGCAACCGGGCGACACCTTGTACATCGAACCGTCAGCTACAGTTTATACGCTAGGAACCTTAACTAAACCGCTTACCATCATCGGAAACGGGTATTTTCTTGCCGAAAACCCCGAAACACAGGCCAATACAAATACTTCAGCAATTGCTGGAATATACTTCCAGACAGGTAGTTCCGGCTCTGCGATCATGGGATGCGCTTTAAATAGTCAATCCTACATTTACGTTTCAAATATCCGCATCGAAAGAAATTTCATTACCAGCACACTTAATATTTGGGCAAATAATCTTACTGATATCCTTATCATTGGTAATTTTGTTAATACTTTAATTTCTACTCAAAGCTATTCAGGAATTAATAATTTACTGATCAGTGGCAATTTTATCGAAAGAAGTGCCGGCAGTGCAGCAATCACTTTTGGAACAGAAGTTTCGGCTGTTATCGAAAACAACGTCATTCAGGGAGTTATTACCATAAACAACTCCATTTTTAGCAACAACATCCTGCGTGCCGGCAGTTTTATTGCGACCAATACGGCTTATTACAACAACATTGGGAACGACAACCAATTCGGGGCTGCCAATGGCAACCAGCAATACGTGAACATGGAGGATGTTTTTGTCGGAACCGGCAGCACGGATGGGAAGTGGCAATTAAAGCCAGGCTCGCCGGCCATTGGCGCCGGAACTGCCGGTCAGGATTGCGGAATGTTTGATGGTACACATCCTTACAAACTTTCCGGACTACCGTCCATTCCTTCCATTTACGAATACCTGCAGATCTACAACAGCGAAGCACAGGAAATTGAAGTCAACTTCAGTGTAAAATCTCAAAACTAGCTGCAATCATGAGAACTACTATTTCCAGATTTAAAATAAATAGTGGTAAAGGCAGATTTGTTGGCGGTTTGAAGATGATCACCGGCTTTGCAATAACCTGTTTGCTCCTTGCCGTCATGCTATTACCGGTAAAGGCACAGCAAATTGTTAAAGCTGAATATTTCTTCAACAGTGATCCCGGAAACGGGATGGGGACAGACATTCCGATTGCTTCGCCATCCAATCAGGTGGAGAATATCAGTTTCACTGCCCCGGTTGATTTGCTGGAACCCGGTTTTAACCGGTTGCTCGTTAGGGCCAAAGACGACGCCGGTAAATGGACATTGACCCACACCCGTACTTTTTACAAATCTGCTGTTGCCCTTGATTTGCCTGATATTGTCGAGGTTGAGTATTTCTTCAACATCGATCCCGGATTTGGTGAAGGGGTAAATATTCCCGTAACCACTCCTTCAACCGATCTCAAAAACATCGAATTTGTGGCTGATGTAAGTTGTTTGAACCCTGGTTTCAACCGCCTGATGGTGAGAGCGAAAGATGAAACCGGCCATTGGACACAAACCCATATCCGGACATTCTACAAATCTGCTGCTGCTTTTGAATTGCCTGACATAGTGGAGGTTGAGTATTTCTTTAATGCTGATCCCGGATTTGGATCGGGGATCAATATACCAGTGGTCAATCCTTCATCAGGCCTTGAAAATATTGACTTTATCGCAGATGTAAGCAACCTGGGTCCCGGTTTCAACCGCCTGATATTAAGAGCAAAAGATATCACCGGAAAATGGACACAATCACACATCCGTACTTTTTACAAGTCATCCATTCCTGCAGATTTAGCCAATATAGTCCAGGCTGAGTATTTTATCAATACCGATCCCGGAATTGGATCGGGGATAAATATCCCGGTTCTGAATCCTGCAACAAAACTGGAGAATCTTGAATTTATAGCCGACCTGAGCGGACTGCCACTTGGAAAGCACTTATTGTTTATTCGCAGCAAAGATGTTACAGGAAAATGGAGTATTACATTTTTGGATGAAATCTGCAAAACACCTTTTGCCAATTTTACCAGCGATCTGGCTGAGCTTGGCAACCCGACAACTTTCACAAACCTGACGCAGTTTGCCGATGAGAATACCGGTTATTTCTGGGATGTGGATAACAATGGTGAATTCGATTACACAGGTGGAGACAATTTTTTGCACCTCTACCC
>JACZJL010000059.1 GCA_014860585.1 Bacteroidales bacterium
GCTGAAAGGATTTGGCTATGTCAAACCTGCTGAATAATTGTCTTTTAGCTTTTGTGTTGCTGCTTTCTGGTCAATGCAGCGGGCAGGTAAAAGAGACTACCAGCCGCCGGGCTGAACATGAGGCACTGGTTTCTAACTATATACTCGGGCAGGGAGTTTCCGATTTTAAAGTGATCGAAGCCATGTATAAAGTTGAACGCCATCGTTTTGTGCCGGAAAATATGCAGCCCTATGCTTACAGGGATCAGCCCCTGCCGATCGGTGAAGGGCAAACCATTTCGCAACCGTCGCTGGTTGCATTTATGACCGAGTTGCTTGAACTAAAAAGAACGGACAAGGTGCTCGAAATCGGAACTGGTTCCGGTTACCAGGCTGCCATTCTCGGCGAATTGGTTGACAGTGTTTTCACTATTGAAATCATTGAGCCGCTTGGCAAAAGATCAATGCAGTTGCTCGACGAACTGGGGTATGAAAATATACATGTAATGATCGGCGACGGATACCTGGGATGGCCGGAGCATGCGCCTTTCGACGCCATTATCGTAACCTGCGCGCCGACGGATATTCCGCAGCCCTTGCAGGATCAACTGTCCGAAGGGGGAAGAATGGTTATCCCGGTCGGAAAGGAAAATTCAGTTCAGGAACTTGTACTTTTACGCAAGCGAAAAGGAAAAATCATCCGTGAATCCGTTTTGCCCGTGCGGTTTGTGCCGATGCTAAAAGAGGATGGTGGGAAGTACTGATCGTAGCTCACCGGGTGACTTTGGTTAATTCAATATTCGATATTCCTAGTTTGATATTCTCCAAAGGAGTCCTTCTGACAATATTCCAATTCACCCGGTGAATGTTCCCAAACCCCCAGCAAACCTCTAGCTCTGGCAGCTTTTTCAGGTGATTCACCGGGTGACTGTGTTTCATTCAATATTCCCTGCCTGCATGACGCAGTCAGGCAGGGATATTCCTTGTTCGATATTCAATATTCCAAGTCACCAGGTGAATGGTTTCAAACACCCACCAAACCTGGAACTAACATGGCTTTGGTAGGTGAAATATAGTGAATCAGTAATTAACCGTTGGTCATTGTAATGACTTTTAGTTATGACTTTTGGTCATTAAAGCTCGGGGTTGCCATCCCCTCCTCCCGCTCAAAGCCTGCGCAGCAAAGCTTTCATCCCGGTTTACAATTCACCCCGTGAATGTTACCAAACTATCACCAAACCTGAAACTGGGGTGTCTTTTGAAGGTGATTCACCGGGTGAATGTTTTTCATTCAAGATTCTCCAAAGTAGTCCTTCGGACAAAATTCCAATTCACCTGGTGAATGGTTTAAAACAATCACCAAACATGAAACTGAGGTGGGCTTTGCTGGCAATTCACGGTTTGAATCCGGCTGGTTAGCCTTTTTTTCAAATCTTCTCCAACCTCAAGTAAAAAATGAAAGTAATTTTGCGGGCAAAAATTTCACTATGCCTTTGATCAAATCTATTTCAGGAATTCGCGGAACCATCGGCGACAAGCCGGGCGAGAATTTAACTCCCGTTGATATCGTCAAATTCACTGCGGCTTACGCCACTTTCATCAAATTGCAAACCGAAAAACCCAGGCTGAAAATTGTGATCGGACGTGATGCGCGGGTTTCGGGGGCAATGGTGAACGATCTGGTAACAGGGACGCTGAATGCGATGGGAATTGACGTGATTGACGCCGGACTCTCCACTACGCCAACGGTTGAGATAGCAGTCACAGAAGCCGGCGCCGATGGCGGCATCATCATCACCGCCAGCCACAATCCCGGGCAATGGAACGCCCTGAAGCTGCTGAATAAACGGGGAGAGTTCCTGTCGGATGCCGATGGAAAAGAAATCCTGAAAATTGCCGATGCAGAGGAATTCCGCTTTGCGGCCAACACTGAACTGGGCAAAACGGAAGTGAACGACGGTTTTATTGATCTCCACATCAGGAAAATCCTCGCGCTTCCGCTGGTTGATGTTGATGCCATTAAAAATGCAGGTTTTGCAGTCGCACTCGACGCTGTGAACTCCACCGGAGGTATTGCGATTCCCGCATTGCTCGAAGCGCTTGGGGTGGAACGGATCGAAAAGCTGTATTGCGAGCCAACCGGAATATTTCCCCACAACCCCGAACCATTGCCCGAAAACCTGTTCGAAATCGCCGACCTGGTGGTAAAAAAGAAATGTCACGTAGGCTTTGTTGTTGATCCCGATGTGGACAGACTGGCCATCATTAACGAAGACGGAAGTTTGTTTGGCGAAGAATACACCCTGGTTGCAGTGGCCGATTACATTTTGCAAAACACACCCGGCAACACGGTTTCCAACCTTTCGTCAACCAGGGCTTTGCAGGACGTTACCGAAAAGGCCGGCGGCGCTTACCATGCGTCGGCCGTTGGCGAGGTGAATGTAGTGACCAAAATGAAAGAGGTAAACGCGGTGATTGGCGGCGAAGGGAACGGCGGCGTGATCTATCCCGGGCTTCACTATGGCCGCGACGCGCTGCTGGGCATTGCGCTGTTCCTCACTTTCCTGGCCAAATCAGGAAAAAAATGCTCACAACTCAGGTACGGCTATCCCAGCTATTTCATCTCCAAAAACAAAATCACCCTGGACCCCGAAATGGATGTGGATGATATTTTGGAGAAGGTAAAAGAAAAATACAGCAAGTTCAGGATCAACAGCTTGGATGGGGTGCGGATAGATTTCGACAACGACTGGGTGCACCTGCGCAAATCCAACACCGAGCCCATTATCCGCATCTATTCCGAAAGCGACTCCGAAGCCAAAGCCAGTCACCTCGCCCAAAAGATGATCAGCGATATCAGGGAGATTGTGAAAGGTTAAAGTCAACATTGACACCGAGTGCGGAAGCATCGGATTACAGTTGAGTTGTTCCCGGAAATAACAATTTTCCAAATTTTTCCTCAATCGAAGATCGCTTCTTTGCTTTTATCTGAAATTATGTAATTTTAGGCGATTTTTAAAGCAGAGCATTATGGCAAAAAAAGCAAAGAAAAAAAGGAAGGTCACTAAATTCAAGCCCATTGTTTTTAAACTTTCAGCCAGGCAAAAAAAATCGCTCGACAAGAATTGCCGTGCCCGCAATACCACGACCATCAAGCTGATTAAGAAATCCATCGACCACTATCTTTCGCTTCGGGTGGAAGAAAAACCGGTACAATACATTTCGCCTAACCAGTTGAACCTGTTTGAAGATCAGGATTTGTAAACACGTTGGCTTTCAGTGTAAATTGTAAAAACAAGACTAGAAATCAATTTCAGTTCGTTTTCCGATTAGATTTTTTGATATGACAAAAGAAACAGCAATCAGGCTTTTTAATGATAAAAAGATACGAGCACATTGGGACAAAAATAGTGAAAAGTGGTTTTTTTCAATTGTTGATGTAATAAGTGTACTTACTGAAAGTGAAAATCCTGCTACGTACTGGCGGGTTTTGAAAAAGAGGTTAATTGAAGAAGGGAACCAAACCGTTACAAATTGTAACGCTTTAAAAATGGTAGCAGCTGATGGGAAAATGAGGCTCACTGATGTTGCAGATACAGAGCAATTATTCAGACTCATTCAAAGCATCCCGTCCCCAAAAGCAGAACCATTTAAAATGTGGCTGGCACAAGTTGGAAGGGAGCGAATTGACGAAATTGATGATCCAGAATTAGGAATTGACCGTCTGATGGAAACATATCTTAAAAAAGGCTATAGTAAAGAGTGGGTAAATCAACGATTGAAAAGTATTGAAATTCGCAAAGACCTTACAGATGAATGGGAAAAAAGAGGAGTGAAAAAGGGTCAGGAATATGCAATATTAACTAATGAAATTTCAAAGGCATGGAGCGGTTTTACGACAAAGCAATATAAAAATTACAAAGCTTTAAAAAAAGAGAATCTTCGTGACCACATGACAAATCTTGAACTCGTATTAAATATGCTGGCTGAAGCCTCAACAACTGAAATATCGCAAAAAACCGAACCAAATTCGTTTAGTGAGAATAAGGAAGTTGCTAAAAAAGGCGGAAAAGTGGCAAAGGTTGCTCGATTGCAACTAGAAAAAACAACTAAAGTAAAAGTTGTTTCACGATTAAATGCAAAGAATCTTGGTATTAAAAGTTTAGGAAAAAAGAATGACACTATATAAGCGACAAAGGATTGAAAAATTCGATCGTTCGCTTTGCTGTTTTTTTTTACATTGTTAGAAAATTAACTTTTTAAATAAACAGATATTTTTCTTTAAATCAGCTCAACAAGCTGTAAACAACCCGATGGTAAAATATGCAATCCATCAAAATAATCTATCTTTGCCATGTTAAATCACACTACAATGAATATTTCACACATCCAATCTGCAGGCTTTTTAGGCCCAACCGAAATCGTACTCATTATCTTAGTTGTTGTGCTCCTTTTTGGCGGCAAAAAAATCCCGGAACTAATGAGGGGGATGGGCAAAGGGATCAAGGAGTTTAAAGACGGAATGAAAGAGGGAGAGGAAGAGAAGAAAAAGGAGTGATTGCTTCGGCACTGCGTGCCTCGCAAAATCAAGAGCTTCGGCACTGCGTGCCTCGCAAAATCAAGAACTTCGGTACTGTGTGCCTCGCAAAATCAAGAACTTCGGCACTGCGTGCCTCGCAAGGTAGAGGGTAGGGTTAGAGAGCGATGCCGGTTTTATGAACCAGGGGTTCAAGTTTTCTTATAGCCTCCGCAACCGACTTAACCCCTGCAAATTTCAGACTCAGTTTCTGTTTGTTTTCCCGCATAGCGCATGATCTTGGATTGTTTTTTACAAAATCAAGTACGTGCGTAAATGCTGAAGAACTGTAGTAAGATGAATCTTCAGTTCCTGTAAAATAACCAATTAGATTTTCATTTCTGAGCACAAGTTTTTCAAAGCCTATCTTCCTGGCCATCCACCTTAGTTTTATGGTCTGGAACAAACCGGTAACCTGCTCCGGTACTGGTCCAAACCGGTCAACCAGTTGTTTTTCGATGCGTAGCAATCCTTCTTCTGTTTCGATGCTGTCGAGTTCCTTGTAAATGCTGATCCGTTCGGTGGTGACCGAGATATACTCTTTTGGGATCAATAGTTCGAGATCAGTTTCAATCTGGCAGTCTTTTGCATAAATCTCCTCCTCATGCTCAGCAAACACACCTTTGAATTCCTCTTCGCGTAATTCGAGCATGGCTTCATCGAGGATTTTATTGTACATCTCAAAACCGATGTCGGAGATGAACCCGCTTTGTTCGGCGCCAAGCATATTTCCGGCGCCCCGGATATCGAGGTCGCGCATGGCAATGTTGAAGCCGCTTCCAAGGTTGGAGAACTCTTCGATGGCTTTGAGTCGTTTACGGGCTTCCTGCGTGAGTGTTGACAACGGTGGTGAAAGCAAGTAACAGAACGCCTGTTTGTTTGCACGTCCGACCCTGCCCCGCAATTGATGCAAATCACTCAACCCGAAATTCTGCGCATCATTGATGATGATTGTGTTTGCATTGGGAATGTCAAGCCCGTTTTCGACGATTGTGGTGGCCACCAGCACGTCGAAGTCGCCTTCGATGAACTCGAGCATGGTTTTTTCCAGTTGCTTGCCTTCCATCTGCCCATGGCCGATCCCGACTTTTACTCCAGGGCAGAATTTGCGGATCATGTCGGCCACATCGTTGATATTTTGCACCCTGTTATGAACGAAAAAGACCTGGCCGTTGCGGGAAATTTCATAATTGATGGCGTTGCTGATTACCTCTTCTCCAAAGCCTCTGACCTCAGTGCGGATGGGAATCCGGTTGGGTGGGGGAGTGTTGATAATGGAGAGGTCGCGGGCGCCCATAAGCGAAAATTGCAGCGTTCGTGGTATGGGAGTGGCGGTTAGGGTGAGCGTATCCACATTCACTTTCAGCTTCTTGAGTTTTTCCTTGATGGCCACACCAAACTTCTGTTCCTCATCTATGATCAGGAGTCCCAGGTCTTTGAACTTCACGTCGTTGCCCACCAGCCTGTGGGTTCCAATGATGATATCAATTTTTCCGGTTTCCAGCGCTCTGGTGATCAGGCTTTGCTCTTTTGTGGTCTTGAAACGGTTGATGTATTCGACTTTTACAGGAAAATCGGCCAGCCGTTGACTGAACGTTTTGAAGTGTTGTAAAGCAAGAATGGTGGTTGGAACAAGCACTGCCACCTGTTTGCTGTCGGTGGCTGCCTTGAATGCTGCCCTGATGGCCACTTCCGTCTTGCCGAATCCCACATCGCCACATACAAGCCGGTCCATCGGATAATCTTTTTCAAGGTCGGTTTTCACGTCTATGGTCGCTTTTACCTGGTCGGGGGTGTCTTCATAAATGAACGAAGCTTCGAGCTCGTGCTGAAGGTAACTGTCGGGTGTGAAAGCAAATCCTTTGGCTATTTTTCGTTCAGCGTAAAGCTTGATCAGTTCCCTGGCAATATCTTTTACTTTTTTCTTGGTACGTTCCTTCAGTCGGTTCCAATTGCTGGTTCCCAGTTTATTAAGGCTTGGTGCAATCCCTTCTTTCCCAACAAATTTTGAAATACGATGCAGCGAATGAATGCTGACATAAAGCAAGTCGCCATCCTGGTAAACAAGACGGATGGCTTCCTGTGGTTTGCCATTGTTATCAATCGTTTCCAACCCATCGAACCGTCCTACACCATGATCAATATGGGTAACGAAATCGCCGGGTTGCAGGTTGTAAATCTCCCTGAGGGTAAGTGCTTCTTTCCCTTTTGATCCGTCGCGCAGATGGAAACGGTGGTAACGGTCGAAAATCTGGTGATCGGAGTAACAGGCAATTTTCAACCCGTAATCAACAAAACCCTCATGAACAGGCCTTGCCACAGTAGAATAGGTGGTTCGGTTCTTTTTCCCCTCTTTCAAATGGATGTCATCCAGGATGGCATGCAGGCGCTCAGCCTGTTTCAGGTTGGCAGAAAAAATGATGTTTTCGATGCCATTTACTGAATTATCATTCAGGTTTTGGATCAATAAGCCGAAATTCTTATTAAACGAAGGTTGCGGTGCAGCATCAAAAGTGAAGATTTTAGAATGCTCCAGCAAGGGTTGCCCGCCAAATTCGATTACTTCAAAATCCATTATTCCTCCAAGGAATTCTTTTCCGGAAATAAAGTGTAAGTCAGGTTTATCATCAGGGTGGGCCTGGTGCTGGCCATGCTGGTCAATTAATTTCTCAAATCCTGCCTCCATTTTTTCGATGGTGAGGGGGAGGTTTTCGAACCAAAAAACCGGGCTTTTTTGCAAAAATCCGGTAAAAGGAATTTTAGCAACTTTAAACTCCCTGTTTTGGAGGTCCGGCATGATGGTGACGGAGGGCATCATGGTGAGCGAGAGCTGGTTGGAAGGATCAAAACTGCGGATGGTGTCGATCTCATTACCAAAAAATTCGATGCGGAACGGGTAATCATTTGAAAACGAAAACACATCAAGAATACCTCCGCGAACAGCATACTGTCCCGGCTCAACGACGAAATCCACACGATCGAAACTCATCTCCGCCAGGAATTCCATCACAAAGTCCAGCGACAATTTATCACCTCTTGTAATTTTCAATGTATTTTGACTTACAGTTATCCTGTCGGTCACTTTTTCGGCCAGCGCTTCAGGATAAGTCACTACGGCGAGAAAGCCCCGGTGGTTGAGCATCTTATTGAGTACCTCGCTGCGGAGCAAAACGCTCGCACTGTCAAAAGTGTCCGTTTCGTATGATCTTTTGTTGGATGTGGGCAGAAACAAAACTTTTCGTTTGCTGTACTCCATGTCGCGCTCATCAAAGATCGTTTCGAGGTCGTTGTGGAAGTAGGCTGCTGTTTCTTTGTCAGGCAAAACAAACACCTGCACTTTTTGCAGGATGGTGAGCAATGAAGCCGCAACAAATGCAGGTTGCGAACCCTTCATGCCTGAAATACGCAGGCGCTGATTAACGTTTTGTTTGATTAACCCGGTCATTTCAATGACTTCAGGGCGCCTTTCCAGATGCGCTAAAATTTCCTTTGTTGTCAAACCTTTGCTTTTGGAATTTGGGGGCAAAAGTACATTGAATGTAATTTCGGTCAGGAAAATGTTTGGGATTGTTTTTCAATTTAATGGATTGCAACCTTTCACCAAGATATTCCTTTGCATTTGAAACGCTTTAACTGAAAATTTATCAAATCTCCATCTACAGATGATCAATTCATCAACAGTAAATAGCAACATAACATTCCAGAAGGCAGGCTATTCAGATGCGAAGGTTCTTTTCAGCTTAATTGACAAAACCCAGGATCACCTCAAAATTTGGTTGCCGTTTGTGGATTCGACGCTAAGTTGGAAAAAACAGAGGCATTTATCGGAAGTTTGTTTGTTCCTCATTACCGGGAGAACGTGTTTTATCATTGTATTGATGACGAACTACTGAGGCCATAATCATTGGTTTACTGTACCTTAATTCAATTATTTTATCCGGGACTAATTAATCTAGACGAAATCTTTTTCAAAATAAGATATTGGAAATTAATAGATTGAAAAAAATGTTAGTACGGATTATGTTTGTCAGGAATTATTTATACCATGCTGCCGATTTAATTTAAAAAACTTGATTATTTTTGCTAAATGTTTAACTAAAATCATAACCTTATGAAAAAAATGAAAAGTCTATTAATTATTTTAGCATGTTCATCTGCTATCCTCTTATCAGGGCAGAATGTACCATCTGGGATGACAAGTTCGGAATGGGCCAGACAGAATCAGGACAAATTTAAATACTCTCCTCCTACCGAGGCTGTTCAACCACAGAATAGAGGAAGTTCATTGAACCAAATGAAGGACGGATTCACTTACACGTATATTGGCTTTTTTGATGGGCTCGATGGCCCTTATTATTGGACAAATCCTCCATGTTACACCGGCCAGGAAGCAGCAGCTTTACTTTTCGGTGGTGTCCCAAGTGATTATGCCATTTCCACAAATAGCAGCACTGATCCCAGCACCATAACCTTTACAGCATGGATGGTAACCTGGGGTATCCCGGGTTGGGCTGAGTATGCTCAGGATTATAAATTGGATATTGGCAATGTTGGGTATGATGATCCGGGTGTTACCGGGTCAGCAACTTCCGCCTATATTTGGGATAACCCTCCACCTCCGGGAAGCAGCATAAACTATGTGTGGCGTGTTAGCGGGGGAGCACCCGAAGTACCTGTTTCCAACTGGGCACTCTACCTCGGCATTCTGTTGATGGTTACCTTTGTCGTGATTCGCTTCAGAAGGATGGTATAAACCTTTTTTACAGAAACATTGGAAAAGCTGCCTTGAAAAAGGTAGCTTTTTTATTTTCAGTCCTGAAGTAATTACCGGATTTGATCTCGGTGGCTTAATCATGGGTATTCTCATTGTTTTCTTTCATCAAAAACCCTAAGGGATAAGCCCCCCGGTAATTTTTAAAACATAAATAGTTTGATGAACAGGATTAAAAACCTGTCATAGGTTTTGAATTACCCGTGAAATTACATTGATTGTATTTTGCAGCGTCAAAATGTTTGGCAATGTTTTATCCATAAAAAATGGATGTAAAACACCCAAATAATCGGCTACATTTGCAATATAAATTTTTTCATCCAAAAATCTGCCGGGCATGATCAATTCATTAACCGTAAGTCATAGCATTGTACTTTACCGGATAAGTTATTCAGATGCTGAGCCACTTTTCCTTCTGATCGATCAAAACCGCGAACGCCTTAGAAACTGGCTACCGTTCGTTGATATGACAACAAATGCTTCGCAAACAGAGGCTTTCATTGGAAGCCTTTTTACTCCACATTGCCGCGAAATGGTCTTCACCATTCGTTACCATAATGAAACAGCCGGATTGATTGGGTTCAAAGATATTGACCGGATCAATAAGAAGCTGGAAATCGGGTACTGGATCGCACCTCAATTCGAAGGTAAGGGGATCATCACAAAGTCCGTTGCAGCGATGATTGATGCTGCGTTTGAGAAAATGGAAATGAACCGCGTGCAGATCTGTTGCGGTGTTGGTAACATAAAGAGCAGTAATGTCCCTAAGCGGTTAAATTTTCGCTTTGAGGGCATCCAGCGAAATGGCGAATGGCTCAACGGGCAATTTATCGATCTGGAAGTTTACAGCATGCTGAAAAATGAGTGGAAAAAAGTGGTTTGACGCTACTGAAAAATGACAAAATGTTGTTTTATTTCTGTTTGAAAAATCATTCATTAGAGTACTTCTATTCGGTTGTATATTTTTGATTATCAAGCTAATTTGCAATAAATCAAGGTAATAAAAATCTGTATTTAACCGAGGTTTTGTTTTCTGAAAAAAAAATAAAAAAAAACTGTCAATTTATTTGGTGAATGAATTATTTAAATGGAACTTTGTACGAAGTTCTCTCTTCATTTAATTATCAACTACAAAACTTTTACACATGAAAACTAATGTATTGGTTACTTTTTCCTTTTGGAAAAAGGTGATGGCAGGAATTTTCTTCCTGATGATTTCCGGACATTTGACTCTGCAGGGTCAGGTGCAGTTTCCACAAACCACAAATGCAGATTTTTACAAAGGGTCATACAACGATCTGCTGGTGGGATCTGACAATGTTTATCTTCCATTTCAGGCTACTGCAGTGGGTACATGGCTAACCACAACAATTCTTCCCCAAACCCTTATGGGACATAAAGCTGCAACCTGGAACAACAGGTACGTTTATGTGGTTGGCGGGTACAACGACGCCACTTATTCCAACGCGGTGTACCGTGCCACCCTGCAATCGGGCGGTATCAGCGGATACACAACGTTGAATCCATTACCGGTGGGGTTAAGAGATCATGCAGTCGTTATTGGCTCAAACACTATTTATGTTCTAGGTGGACGGGATGATACGAATCTTTATAACACAATTTATTACGCAACTATCAATACTGACGGCTCTATAGGTCCATGGCAGACATCAGCAGTAACACTTCCTGTGCCTTTGTGGGGACATACTGCAGTCTATTGCAACGGATACATTTATGTAGCCGGCGGAGCGCATAATACGAGCGCCACCACTGCAAGAAATGCTGTTTATTATGCAAAAGTGCTGGCTGATAATACCCTGTCTGCATTCAGTAATGGGACTAATTTGCCTGCTCCACGCAATGGACACAGCATGGTAGTTCACGGGGACAAAGTATATGCTTTGGGAGGTTTCACTCTTGGTGGAGGAAAAGCAAACACGGTATATCATGCCACCTCCGGAAATAATGGTGCTTTAGGGGTATGGACTACCGCTACAGCTTTACCCATCCAGGTAAGTAATCACTCCTCTGTTGCTATTAATGGCATCATCACCGTACTTGCCGGAGAGAGCGGCGGAACATTGAAAAATACGGTTTACTGGGCTGATGTTACCACCTCGCCACTGGTCTGGACTCTTGCCCCTGATGTAATGTATGATTACACCAAAGATGGTGCAGCCTTTGCTTCCAATGGCCAGATTGGTTATTGTGGTGGTGAAAACCTTTCAGGCGCACCTATTCACAATACCAGATATGCCAATCTCACATTATCTCCGACTAATCTTAAAAAAGCCGGATTATTTGTTTCTAATCCGTTTTATGAACTTGGTGCTGAACGCCTAATTTCACAATTAACCTTCACTGCAGCTACTCCCGCAGGTGCAGCCGTTAGTGTTCAGTACCGCGTAGCAGGAAATGACCTTGTTTGGGGTGACTGGACCGCAGCCACCTCAACCAGCCCAATCACTGTGAATCAAACCAAGCAATATCTTCAGTTTAAAGTAAACTTCACCAGCAATGCCATTGCAGCGCCGGTATTCAGCGATCTTACCCTTTTTACTCCCGGTACACAGCTTGCAGGAAACCTCAACGCAATACCAACTTTCACACAGGCTGCCAGTCCTTACTGGGCTACATCAGATATTTCATTTACAGCTGGCACTCACACATTCCAGGCTGGAACTATAATTGTTTTCCTTCCGGGAGTCACTATGACAGTGGGGCAGGCAAACATTATCTGTAGCGGAACAGTTGCAGATTCAGTTAAATTTGTGGGCTATACCAATAACCCAGGACTTTGGAATGGCATCTATTTCAATCCGGACAGTGATAACGGAGTTTCCTCACAATTCAACTACACTGTAATTACCAATGCCGGGAACGGAGGGAACAGCGCAAACCTCTATTGTAACGGATCCAATGAACCTTTGATTAATAATTCCTCCATCAGAAACTCTTCGACCAACGGAATCAGGCTGAATGGATCGCATATTAATCTTCAAAATTCGGTAGTGAGAAACAATGGTACGAATGGCGTTTATCTGGAAAACTCAAATCCTACATTTGTTTCATGTAACATGAATGCAAATGGCGCCGCCGGCATTTATTACACATCAAGCACTTCGACACCAACTTATGCTTCAACTACATGCCAGAATAACTTGTACGGGTTGCATTTTCCATCCCCAAATTTCACCATTTATCCGCCCGATGGAACATTGACACTGACCGGAAACACCTATAACGGGATTTGTATCAATGAAGGAGACGTTGGAAATAACCAACGCTGGTATTCGGTAGCTTACGACTATATTATGCTTGGCAATGTCCGGATTGGACAGATTAACGGTATCTGCAGACTCACCATTGAGCCGGGAAACCGCATCAAATTCCTCCCGGGAAAAGGCATGCAGATTGGTTTTTACCTCAGTGGATGGAATCATGGAGGTGAATTGTACTCAATCGGAACTGCCGACAGCCTGGTGACCTTCACACCGCTTAACGGTACTGCAGGTGGCTGGGAAGGCATTTACTTTGAAAACCTCAGCGACTGGAATGGAGCAACTTCGGTGTTAAATCATTGCGTGGTGGAAAAAGGGAATAACTACAATATTTATTTTGAGAATACCAATTCACCTTCATTAGGCAACTGCCAGATCAAAAATGCTTTATTGGATGGCTTAAAGTTTAATAACGCTTATAACTCTGTATCATCCAGTTCAATTACAAATAATGGCAGATATCCGGTATACATCAGCGAAGTGAATACCATCCCGACGATGGTTGGGAATACCTATTCCGGCAACGCGATCAACCTGATAGGATACTGCGGTGGTAGCCTATCTGAAAACAGGACATTTTTTAATGATGGAATCAATTACCATATCCTCGATGATATTAAAATTGGCAAAATCAACGATGTCCGAAGATTAACCATCAGTCCGGGGCTGACGCTTTTCTTTGCAGATGGAAAAGGCATTCAGGTAGGTTATTATCTCAGTGGGTGGAATCATGGTGGTGAGTTGTATGCCATCGGAAATGCCGCTAACCTGATTACATTTACCCCTTACAGCGGAACAGAAGGAAACTGGAATGGAATCTATTTTGAAGACCGCAGCGACTGGAATGGCTCAACCAATCAGTTGAAATACTGTGTGGTGGAAAAATCCAATGACTACAATATTTATTGTGAGAACACGAATTCGGTGTCAATCGAAAATTGCACCTTACGAAACGCAGTAACAGATGGTATCAGGTATTATCAAAGCCATGGCGCCTATAACACTAACACGTTCAGTAATAATGGAAGATACCCGGTGTATTATACCAACTGGTGGTCGTCACCTACACACGCTAATAATACCTTCACCGCTAATGGCGTAAATCAGATTGCGCTTTCAGGAGGGAATTTCACAGAAAGCCGCACCATCACCAAGGACAATGCAGAGTATCTTTTACTGGACAATATCCTCATCGGCCGGATTAATGAAGTTTGCAGATTAACCATAGAGCCGGGAGTAATTCTAAATTTTAATTCGGGTAAAAGCATTCAGATGGGTTACTATCTCAGTGGTTGGAATTACGGTGGTGAGTTGCATGCACCAGGAACCAGCGATAACCGGATAATTTTCAGACCGGCCAGCGGGATTGCTGGCGACTGGTCTGGGCTATATTTTGAAGACCGAAGCGACTGGGCTGGAGCAACAAGTTTGCTGAGCTATTGCACCATTGAAAAAGGCAACCTGTATAACATTTATGCTGAGAATACCACTCAACCGGTGCTGGAAAATTGTGTTCTGTCCGATGCCACTGAAACCGGTTTAAAACTCATGAACTCAACACTCACCATCAAAAAGTCAAGTTTCATCAACAACGGCGCTTATGGTATGTATCTCGACGGTTCAAGTTCTGCTACCATTGGCAACACGGCGGAGTTTACCTGCAATTTCTATCACAACGCCGGAACACATGAACTGTACAACAACACAGCCAACAACATCAACGCCCGTTATAATTTCTGGGGAACAGCCGACTCCGCGATGATCGCATCCCGGATTTATGATAAATACGACAACTCAGCCAAAGGGATTGTTTACTTTGGTAATTTCGCACAGCTTCCCGTTTTGCCTACACCAACAACCGCGATGAGTGGCTGGGTAAAATATGCCAACCCTGGTTCCAACCCAATGAAAAATGCGGCAATGGCCATCAAAGATTTTGGAGGAACTGCCATTGCATCTACTACTACAAATTTACTTGGCAATTACACCTTTGCACCATTTACTTCAGGTAACTACCAGATGACGATAACACCTTCCAATGCATGGGGTGGGGGAAATGGAACAGATGCTTTGAAAATTCTTCGTCATTTTGCTCAGCTGGAAACGCTTACCGGGATGAAACTGGCTGCTGCCGATGTAAACAAGAGTTCCACGGTGAATGGCACAGATGCGTTGTTTATTATGAAACGGTTTGCTACATTGATCAACTCTTTCCCATCAGGGGATTATTTGTGGCACACCGAATCCCTGACTATCAATGGCAATCAGATAACCAACAACATCAAAATGCTCTGCTTTGGTGATGTGGATGCCTCCTATGCACCAGCCAAAAAGGATGATCCGCTTGTTCATATCATTTACAATGGAAGCGTCACCATTGGCTCATTTACCGAGTTTGATGTCCCGGTGAAACTGAAGGATGGGATGAAAGTTGGTGCTATTTCGCTGGGCTTTACTTATCCGGAAGAGTACTTTGAAGTGCTTGGCGTTGAACTGATGAACGGTTCTCAAAGTTACTTATTCAATGCATCGGATGGCTTGGCCAAAATAGCGTGGTGTGACCTCAATGCAATGAGTGTGTCGAATGACGAAGTGATGCTGACGCTGAAGATGAAATCTCTCGACCTGCAAGGGCTGAACTACAATGTCCAGCTGGGGATTGATGAATCCTGCGAATTGGCTGATGAATCGGCCAACCCGATTCCTTCATGGATCGAAATTCCTGAAATCATTCACCAAACCACAGGTATTGGAAACGATAAACCTGGTGATCCATTTATCGTATATCCGAATCCGATGGCAGCAAATCAGCCACTGCATATTACCCTGCAAGCCGAAAGCAGCGTGAGAATCAGCATCATCAACGAAATCGGGCAACAGGTGAAAGAAATCGCTGAAACCAACATGGCGACCGGAAATCACGAAATCGTCATTGACAAAAATTTGCTTGAAGCAGGGATTTATTTCCTGAAAATTGAAGTTCAGCAGCCCAACTTTACCGGCTCAAAAGTCATTAAAATGGTTGTAACCGAATAATACTTTCAACCATGAAAAAGTATTTTTTAAAAATTCTACCCGTGATTATCCTGCTTATATGGCAGGGTAACGCACAGGCGCAAACCATCAACACTACTGCGGGTTCGGTTACATCGTGTCCGGATGAAATCCTGGTACCGATCAATGTAACCAACTTCAACAGTGTGGGTGCGGTTTCGCTGGTGTTGAACTTTAACAGCACAGTACTAAGCTTTTTGGGCTACCAGAATTTACATGCATCAATGGCTTCGGGGCAGCTGGTGGTGAATGCTTCGGGCAACTCCGCGTATATCATCTGGGTAAGCTCATCAGGTGCTACCATTGGAACCGGCACGATGATGAACCTGCGGTTTGATGCCGTTCCGGGTACCAGTATGTTGAACTGGGATACGCAAACCCCCGGCAACTGCGAATACACACATACCAATGGCACAACTATTCCGGCAACCTTTGTTAATGGTACTGCAACGATTCAGCAACCTCCTGTAATCACTTCCCAACCGGAAAATAAATCGGTACTCGTCGGACAAAGCACGAGTTTTAGCGTGGGCGCAAACGGAACAGGTTTATCCTATAAATGGTACTTAAGCACCAATGGTGGAACAACCTGGACTTTGATTAATAGCGGTGGCTATTATTCAGGAGCAACCTCTCCGACCTTGTCAATATCCAATATTCCTTTGACATTCAACGGATATCTCTATCGTAGTGAAATTACCGGAACTTGTTCTCCTGTGGCTGTAACCAATCACGCCTTACTTTCGGTCACAAAGCCGCTGATCACATCATTTGAGGCGCCAAACGTTTGCCCGGGTAGTATTTTGATCCCTGTGCTAACTTCAAACTTCACTGATGTAGCTTCATTTTCACTCTCATTTTCCTACCCGCCTGATGTGTTGGCTTTTACGGGTTACCAAAATCTGAACCCCCTGATCCCGGCCGGTAATTTTGTTTGCAATGCCATTGGTGGAATGGTTTACATGACCTGGGCGACAACCACACCGGTTACCTTTACCACCGACACCACCCTGGTAAAAGTGAAGTTCGACGCAGTGACGGGATCAGCTAACTTAAACTGGAACACGAATCTTACGGGGCACTGCGAATACACCCGTTTGTCGGGCGAGCGGATTACTGCTGTTTTTCAGAATAATTCTTTCACTGTTTTCCAACCACCTGTGATTTCTACCCATCCAACCGATAAACTGATCCCCGAACTGACCAATACCAGTTTCAGCGTCACAGCGCAGGCATCAGGTATAGGTTATCAATGGCAGATCAGCACAAATAACGGGAACACTTTCACTAACTTGACCAATGGAGGGTTTTACAGTGGCGTTAATGCTGCTACATTGGGAATTTCTGGCGCCACCTTAGTCTTGAATGGTAATTTGTATCGATGCGTAATCAGCGGAACCTGTTCCCCTTCTGTAAACTCGGATGCCGCAAAGCTGACTGTGCTGCCCAAAATCACTACTACAGCCGCCACCATTTCAGGTTGTCCGGGCAATTCTCTTGTTGTTCCGATCAATGTTGAACGGTTTATTGATGTAGCTTCATTTTCGCTGACATTGAATTTCAACCCTTCAATACTCACTTTCGCAGGATATCAGTCATTAAATACAAATTTAAATGACGCCAATGTAATCATCAATGCTGCTAACAACAGCGTACTGATGACCGGCTACTCAACATCCCCTGTTACAATCGGGACAGGATTACTGGTTGAACTGCTGTTTACCGGTACTCCGGGCTCATCGGCTCTTACATGGAATACGCTGCTGGCAGGAGCTTGTGAGTATGTGACGATTGATGGAACGACCATTTTTACCAATTTTGTAAATGGGAGTGTCACAGTGCACCAACCCCCGGTTCTCAATACCCAGCCTGTGAATAAGACAACGTATATAGGTGGAAGCACAACTTTTTCAGTCGGTGCAACGGGAACTTCCATTGGGTATCAATGGCAGGTTAGTACAAATAGCGGAGGGACATGGATCAATCTGATGAATGGCGCTCCATATAGCGGAGTGCTTACGGCCAACCTTACTGTCAACCCGGCTTCTGCCAATCTGAACGGCAATTGGTACCGTTGTTACATTGCCGGAACCTGCAGCCCGTTTGTTTATTCTGATCCCGGAATTCTTACGGTTACACAACTGCCTGTTTATACTATAGCCGGTAGTGTAAGTAATTCATGCACCGGCAATGTGAATGTCCCTGTTCAGGTCACCAATTGTAATAATATTGGGGGGATTTCTCTTGTACTTCTGTATGATCCGACAAAGCTGACCTACACCGGTTACCATTCATTACATGCTGAATTGTTAAACGGAATTCTGATTGTTAATCAATCGGAAAACAAAGTTATCCTTAGCTGGGCTTCACTGGATGCTGCAGAAATAGGATCGGGTACGCTGATCCAGTATAAATTCATTGCCAATTCCGGGATATCCACAACCCTCTCATGGGATACACAAACTTCGGGCAATTGCGAATACAGCGATATCAATGGTAATATTGTTACTGCATTCTTTACTAACGGGACTGTCAATACAATTGCCAATTCATTGGTGGTTAATGCAGGGGCAGATGTAACCATTCCACCGGGAGGTTCTACACAGCTTAACGGAACAGTTACCGGCGGTGCAGCGCCTTTCACCTATGCATGGTCGCCAACGGCCGGATTAAGCAATCCCAATATTCTCAATCCTATAGCCTCTCCTGCTTCCACAACTACTTACAGACTTACTGTAACCGGTAACAATGGTTGCAGTGGTTGGGACGAAGTCAAAGTTACAGTTGAAGTGTTCTGCCCTGCGCCCACTGAACTTGCTGTTTCAAATACCACAGCAACCAGCGCCAGTTTGAACTGGATCGCCGGTGGGGTGGAGAACCAATGGGATATTTTGTGGGGTGAAAGTGGTTTTGATCCTTCAAACAGCGGAACATTAAACAGCGGAATTACCAACAGGCCCTATACATTAGTCAACCTTCAACCGGGGATGATTTATGATTGCTATGTCAGGGCTTCATGCGGTGGTGGATTTTTCAGCAGTTGGACAGGTCCTCAGAATTTTACCACACTTAACCTGCATACACTGATCATCCCCCAGGGATGGAGCGGTTTATCATCTTTCCTGATTCCTCAAAATAGCTCGGTTGTTTCAATTTTCCAGCCAATAATCGCTGATCTGATCATACTCGAATCCCAAACAGCAATGTACTGGCCTGAGGAAAATATCAATACAATTGGTAACTGGAATACGCATGAAGGCTACACCATCAAATTGTCCAACCCTGTTCAGCTGGACTTCGTTGGGTCGCTAGAAAATGATAAAACCCTGCAACTCTCCGCGGGATGGAATCTAATCCCGGTGCTGTCCCAGTGCGATGTTGATGTCATGGCATTGTTTAGCGGCAAAGACCTGATTATTGTCAAGGAAGTTGCCGGCTGGAAACTATTCTGGCCATCAATGAACGTGAATACACTCGAAGTTATGCAACCCGGTAAAGCCTACTTTGTGAAGATGGGAAGTGCCACAGAGATCACATTCCCGGGATGTGGAAAACCAGAGAAATAGAGAAGTCATAGAACAGGGTGACCTGGATAGTAAACTGGTAAAAGAGGCTGTCTCAAAAGTCTTTCATTTGGATTTTCAACGTTTTTTAACCCTTGATCCCTAAAGGGAAAACGTTGAAAATCAGGCTCCCTTTTCCCATGGGGATCCCTACGGGAAGGGACGGGGCACTCCTGATTTTCAACGGTTCGGGTTAAATCCAGACTTTTGAGACAGCCTCTTTTTCCTTGAATAGGTAAGATGACCGTTTTATGGAGGCTAAAACCCTTGCCAATCTGTTAAGAGTTTCTTAACAAATTCGTTTTAATAACTCCATAAAATGGGATTTGAATCGCTCACCTAAAATTTACTAATTGCATTGTTTATCAGGTTTTTGCAAAACGCTTTTAAAGAAATGGGTTAAAAATTCATAAATTGAAAATGAACGTAGGTAAGATAAGCAAACAATCAAAGTTATCATTCGTTTTAATTAGGCTTTATAATACTTATTTGCAATTTTAATAACCAATAAACTTAATGCTTATGAAATCCATTAAATTTTTACTCTTTACATTCGTTTCTTTCATTTTACTGGGCGCCTTAGCCCAGGTTTCTCCTCAAACGGGAGCTAATGTTAAAGCAGTTTCTGTTGAAGAACTCAGGTTAACATCACCACACTTGCTGCAAACAGCAGCCAAACCTAATCTTAAGGTTGAACACCCCTCGGGAGGCAGGTGGGGTAGTAGCTGCTACGATGCATCGTATATGTCGAACCTCGAATACTGGTATGTCGGATTGCTCGAAAATCCTGATGACGAAATCTGGTTTTATTTCGAATTACTAAATTACTCCGAGAATGTGTCTGTTTCGCTTTGTAGCTCTACCTTTGATACCCAACTTACCATTTATGATGAATGTGATGGGAATGTCATTGCATATAACGATGATGCGGATTGTGGTTTAAAAAATCCGAAAGAACTGGGGACTCAGTCAATCATTGAATTTCCCTCTCTTGAAGCAGGAACCTATTATGTTCTTTTGCAGGGAAATAATGGCGAAACCGGTGAATACTGGTTGAAAGTTAATGCTGACCAGGGATTCCCGTCTATCTACCTGGATCCTGATTATCTTTCTGAAACCCTGGCTCCCGGTGAATCCAGTATGCAATCTTTTTTGGTCATTAATTTTGGGGATGCAGATCTTGAATTTGAACTCAGTATAGATTATCTGCGACAAGGTTCGGCGCTTCCAAAGGATGGAAATCACAGGTCAAAGGGTGGAAAATCAACTTTTCATGCCAATGGCAACCCGAAGTTGAAAGAAATGTTGAAAGAAGTCAAAGATGATTTCACCGTTTTTTATGATGATATGGAGAGTGGTTCAAATGGCTGGAGTGTGGCTGACTACACAGGTAACAGTGCTAACGACTTATGGCACCAGACTTCCCAGGACTACAGCAGCCCGACAACAAGCTGGTGGTGCGCCGATGAAGTGAACGGAACCTATGAAACAGGGGAAATAATCTCGAATGCACTGATCAGCCCTCCGATTGATTTGACCGGGGTATTTGAAGCAGTTTACCTTTATTTTTATGAAAGCTACGATACTGAACCGGAATGGGATTTTTGCATGGTGGATGTTACAACGGATGGCGGACTATCCTGGACTCCGCTTCGGGGTGATTATGGCAATGCTCCCAATGGTCACAGCAATGGTTGGGTATTCAGTTATCTTGACCTATCAGCTTATGCTGGTGAGGAAATTCAGATCAGGTTTTATTTCGATACGGGGGATAGTGCTTCCAATGAATATTCCGGGTGGTTAATCGATGATGTTTTTGTAACTACTAATGACTTAGCGCTCAATTGGCTTTCCCTCTGGTCTTTCAGCTATACAGTGCCACCCGGTTGGGGGTATTACGTTGATGCTACCTTTGATGCAATGGATCTCTTTCCCGGTACTTATTATGCGAATGTTAATGTTACAAGTAACGACCCCTATAGTCCAACCGTAGTATTACCTGTTGATTTAACCGTTACCGAAGGGGGGAGCGGCGCTAGTTGTGATGAGGCTGTTGATTACGGATTTGTAAATGACCCGGAGCAATACGGATACCTCGACTCCTTTTCAGATGTTTGGTACAGTTTCAGCCTCTTTGATTATGTTCCCAATGTATCCGTATCCCTTTGCGGATCAAGTTTTAATACTTACCTCGAAGTATATTCCGATTGCGCTGGCACACTGGTGAGCGCCAATGACGATTACCCTTGTGCCGGAGAGCAAACAAAAACAGGGGAAAGATCACTTCAATCCCAGATTAATTATAATCTACTTGCTCCGGGAACCTATTACGTAAAGATTTCTTCCACCGATGAATCCGGTGATTTTGTCTTGAATATTTCCCAGCAGAATTTGTTGGTTCCACCAACGAACCTGACAGCAGATCTCAATCAGGAAACCGGTGAAGTATCCTTAAACTGGGATTACTTTGCTACCGAAGGTTTCTTTGAAGATTTTGAAGACGGAATAGCCGATAACTTTGTCTTCTCCGATCCAAGGTTTTCTGTTTCTGATGGTTACCTGAAAATGAACGGAACTTCAACAAACGATTGGGCAAGTACTTATTATGAAGCCATTTACTCCAACTTCGATTTGGAGTTTGATTTCATTCGCACACAAAGTGAAAATTCTAATGCATCAACAATTGGAGCCTTTATCCGCTCAGACGGGTTTATGTCTTACAACTATCCCGTGAATGGTTATCTGGTTGCTTTTACTGTTTCAGGATTTTACAGTGTCTGGCTGGAATTGAACGGATCAGAATATCCTGTAATTCCATGGACAACAACTTCTTTTATCAATACTGTTTTGGGTGAGACAAACAGTGTAATGATCAATGCTGACGGCAGTATGATTGAAATCTATATCAATGGTAATTATTTAGACAGTTTTACTGACAGTTACTTTGTTTCGGGTTATGTAAATATGTGCAGTTACGATGTTGAAACAGGTATAAATGAAGTTTTGTGGGATAATGTTTCTTTAAGCCTTGTAATGGATAAATCTCCGGTAATTCTGGAAAAGGTAACACTTCCCGGTACTATTTCGGAGGGAACCGGCGCCCGGTGTTTCGGAGAGGCTGTAACCAATCCTTTCAATGAACCAAAAAGATTCTACGATGATCCGGGTAATTCGGGCAGCCGGTATTTTTCAGCGTTTAATATTTATCGTGATGGTACCTGGCTCACATCCACCTCTTCAACCTCCTATCTGGATAACCTGCCTACTCATGGTTCTTATGAATACATGGTCACTGCCCAATATTACTGGGGCGAGTCGTCTGCCGCCGGTCCGGCAGCAGTTGAATGGATTGGTATCCCAAATATTGAAGTAACACCTTCTTTTCTCGACCAGGAATTACAGCCAAACCAGATTGCTTATCAATACCCCTTAATTAGCAACACTAGCGGTTCAGGTCCGTTGAACTATAATGTTACAATTACCGGAAATAGTAAAACTCCTTCAACTACCCCAATGCCTGAGCCTGGGTTCGCAAGCTCATCTGAAACGACGAGTAATGTTCCTGGCAGAGATCAGGTTGCATCAAAGCCATTTTTTAATCCATCGAGAACAGCATCGGGCAACGTATTAATCTTTAGGGATAATCTTGCCTGGGGTTTCAATGTAAATGTTCCAATTTTTGAAGCATTGGGTGCAACTGTCTCTGTTGCCTCGTCTGCGGACATGGCCACAATTGATCTTGCTCCATACGACATCATTGTTTTTGAGTCGAATCAGCCAAATTCGTTTTATCTGGCTTATCAGAGCAACCTCGCCAAATTTTCATCTTTTGTTTCGATGGGTGGAACTATGTTAATGCATAGTGCTACCTACTCAGTGGAAAGAGTTCCGGAATTATTGTTCCCCGGAGGGATGAAAACCCGTGTTGATGAATATTTAAGTGAAAATAATTATGTTAATAATCCATTGCATCCCATTGTCGCGGGAAATTATTCACCATACGTAGGACTCCATGCCAGTCATGAATCTTTCGAAAATCTGCCGGTTGATGCCAGCGTGATAGTTGTTGATGAATTGGGTAACCCGACTTTGGTAGAATATAAATTTGGGAGTGGAACTGTCCTTGTCATGGGAATGACACTGGAGTGGGGTTATGCTAACGGATTGAATTATGCCAATCTGCTTCCAAATGCTTTTGAATATGCGTTGGATTTAATGAATAGTTTCTGGTTAAAAGTAACTCCATATAACGGCACACTTGCAGTTAGCTCCTCGGATTATTTGTATGTGATGTTTAATTCCCAGAATCTCCTTCCGGGAACCTACACTGCCGACATCAACATCAACAGTAATGATCCTGATCAGCCACTGATAGTTATTCCTGTAACGCTTACTGTTACAGGCGCCATGATGGAACTCTCAATACCTC
The DNA here is from genome assembly GCA_014860585.1 of Bacteroidales bacterium. Lineage (NCBI taxonomy): Bacteria > Pseudomonadati > Bacteroidota > Bacteroidia > Bacteroidales > Bacteroidales bacterium. Next base: position 23,654 of record JACZJL010000059.1, read on the forward strand.
AGGGCTGGAGCGGGATTTCTTCTTATCTCATTCCTTTTGATCCCAATGTCGAACCCATGTTCCTTCCTATACTTTCTGATCTGATCATTTTGCAGAGTGATTACGGCGTTTATTGGCCGGGAGAAAATATCAACACGATCGTTTATTGGAACACCCAAACAGGCTACAAGGTGAAGGTGGCGAATTCGGTGCAACTCAACATTGTTGGTGTAACAGAAGAATCCAAAACCCTTTATCTGTATGGCGGATGGAACCTGATACCCGTTTTATCATCGTGTAGTGTGAATGTTGCAGACTTCTTTGCCGGCCATGATGTGATTCTTGTCAAGGAAGTAGCCGGCTGGAATCTTTACTGGCCAGGAATGGGTATCAATACACTTGGAACAATGGAACCCGGAAAGTCCTATTATGTGATGATGGGCGGTTATGAGGAAATTACCTACCCCGAATGTGGTGTGAAGGAATTTACTGCAAAGCCATCGGAATTGTTGGATTTGTCGCAGTTTAACCTTGCCGTTACGCCAATCACCCACATTGTTGCCATTCCCTCAACCGTCGGCAACACATTTATCCAGGGCGACATGATTGCTGCTTATGATGAAGAGGGTCATTGCTATGGTGTGACTGTCTGGAAAAATGAAACCACCGCCCTGACACTTTTCGGTAATGATCCGACGACAGTTGAGAAAGAGGGTTTTAATGAAAATGAGCAAGTGATTTTCAAACTTCTCAGAAATTCTACCGATACTGAGTACATGTTAAACTTTAGTTTCGAAATGGCCTATCCAAATAATAATGCACTTTTCTCCGAAAATGGAATATCAGTAGTCAAAAGTGTCGAATTGAGTGCAACAGGGATATCCATTTCATCTCTATATGAACAGATTCAGATTGTACCGAATCCGGCAAAAAATGAGTTTTCGATCCAGTTTCCGGGTGGAGGCTCCGTTGACGCTACCCTTGAAATTTTCAGGATTGACGGACAACCTGTAATGGGTCGCCAGATTATTGGACAAAAACAGCAGGTTGACATCAGTGAGCTTTCTGTGGGGGTTTATATCCTTCAGATTGAAGTAAATAAACAACAGTTTACCAGAAGACTGGTGAAGTATTGATTTTGTCAGTAGGTCTTGACATTAAAACCCCCATTGTGATGAACTTGCAATGGGGGTTTGTTTTTCAGAATTTTCATTCCATTCAAATTGAAAATTAAAAGAGGCTGTCTCAAAAGTCTTTCATTTGGATTTTTAACGTTTAGGGTTAAAACCAGACTTTTTAGACAGCCTCTTTCTGATGCGTCCAATGGAGTATCATGTTCTACTCGCGGCGACCGGTAAATCTTTTTGGTTCAGCGCGTTCCTCAGATTCTTTAACGACAAGTTTTCTTTCCTCAACCTCCATTTCGTTGAGTTCTTTAATCGCAGTGGCTGCTTCATCATCGTTGGGCATGACTACAAAGCCATATCCTTTGGAGCGACCTGAATTGCGATCGGTAATGATCCGGACTGATTCGACCTCGCCATAAGGCTCGAAAATCTTCTTGAGCTGTTCGTCCCGCATTTTAAAGCTCAGATTGGCTACAAAAATGTTCATAATAAAAAGAATAAAGATAAGTAATTGATTAACTGATAAGTAAAAACACAATGTGAAAACTATATGTTTTTGTTTTTCTGGTTGTGTTTTATCTTACAAGGGCAAAAGTAAGCAATTTAATGGGATGGTTACATTTTTTAAGAATGTTTAAGTGTATGAAAATGAACTTTGTGTTTTCGATAACGTCATTATGTCACCTGTGATCTGTTTGGCCTGGTGTTGGCTTAGCGATTCCAAATTTTAGATGATGATAAATCAAACCAACCTTACTTTAAAAGCTGATCCTTCGGGAAAGGCTAATGATTCCGAACTCCTCGACGTCTATTCGAGAACCATTGTTGGTGTAGTAAAAAGAGCTTCCCAATCGGTGGTGAATATCAGGATAACCAAGAGCCAGCAGCCTGCTGCTTACCAGGGACAAGCCCAAACCGGTTCGGGTTTTGCCATATCACAAGATGGCATCATACTCACAAACCATCATGTGGTAAACCAGGCATCCGGGATTTTTGTCACGCTCCCTGATGGCAAGGAGGCAAAAGCGACCGTGCTTGGCGCCGATCCTGCCACAGACCTGGCATTGTTGAAAATCGATCTCGAAGGGTTGACGCCTCTGGAATTTGCCGACTCCGATCAACTCCAGGCCGGGCAGATCGCAATTGCCATCGGGAATCCGCTTGGCTTTCAACATACGGTGACCACCGGAGTGGTGAGTGCTTTGGGGCGAACTTTACGCACCCAGTCCGGCAGGTTAATTGACGATGTCATCCAAACGGATGCAGCCATTAATCCCGGAAGTTCCGGTGGACCACTGCTCAACTCGAATGGGAAAGTAATCGGTGTGAACACAGCTATCATAAAAAACGCCCAGGGCATTTGCTTTGCGGTTTCTTCAAATATCGCACGATACATCAGTACAGCTTTACTCGAAAAGGGGAAGATTAAAAGGGCTTACATCGGAATTGTCGGCCAAACCATCAGGTTAGCGCCGCATTTGATCTCCGGCTTCAACCTGCAGAAAAATACCGGGGTGTATGTGAGTGATATTGATTCAAAAAACGGGATTGACAACAAGGAACTTTCGAAAGGCGATATCCTGATCGGAGTCAATGACCAGACGATTGGCTCCATTGATGATCTGCATAAACTACTCACCGGGGATTGTATCGGTAAAAAGCTTGAAATTAAAGTCATCCGAAAAGGCGACCTGGTCTCTATCCGGGCAACGGCGCACGAGATGCCGTGATTTGACAGGCTGCAAACAGAAAGCAATGATGAAAGGTTAACTTCGCTTACCGGTTGGGATTTGCCCTGTATTAAATAGTACCAGCAAGAAAAATCCATTTGTTGAAAATCATTGTTTGCCCCAACCCTCCCGAAGTCTCGGGATAAATTCCGGGAGCAATGATTTTCAACGATTTACTCCCTTTTCCCGAAGGGATCC